>JABEVM010000230.1 GCA_013041585.1 Chlamydiota bacterium | reverse complement strand
CTAAAAATCTGAACGTTTGTTGTAGAAAAAAAACCGCTTTTCTATAATCCGACCCTTTCACCTGGTTTAAATTTGAGTAGTTCAAATGAGACAAAAACCCTTTACAAAAGATATCCAGAGCATGATTTCCCTAGATACTTTTTCTAGTAGTCCAATAGAGAACGACGCGCAGAAGCTACCTGCAGATCAAAGGGGCGTGCTCGCCGAATCTTTCTTAGCTCAAGGAGAAATGCTGCTCTTAAAAGGCAATGCTAAGGGTCTTCCGCTACTTGAAACTGCTTCCAAGCTCGACCCTAACAACCCAAGACTCTTTTATCGCCAAGGATTGTCTCTACTTGAGTACGGCAATGAAGATGGTAAAGAAAAAATTGTTCTTCTCGCATGCAAAAAATTTAAAAAGGCTGTCTCCGTAGATAGTAATTTTTTTGAAGCTTGGAACGCTTGGGGTAGCGCTCTTATAGACCTAGGTAACATGACTGGGCTACACCATTATTTTTTAGAAGCCAAAGAAAAATTAGAAAAAGCACTTCCCCTCTCTTCTACTAAAACAATTGATTGTCAAGTTGACCTCTATTGGAACTATGCAATCACATGGCGTTTTCTAGCAGATCATTCAGGCGAGGCGGTTGATTTGTACAAAGCTTTTGAAGCTTTCCAAAAAGTTGCCGATCTCCAAGAGAACGACTCCTATGATTTTTGGGTGGATTTTGGGAATACAAGCTTTGACTTAGCAGCTCTTGTTAACGATAACAAGCTCTATGTAAAAGCCATTTTCTGTTATAAACAAGCTGTCTCTTTACAGAGTTCACTCGAAGAAGCTTGGGAATTACTGGCCAAAACGTTTTATACGTTGTACAAGTCCACTCACGATGAAGACCAGTTTGTGCAAGCAACCGACTGCTATAATATCGCTGCAAAAATAAAACCGGAAAAAGCGCAGATTTGGATAGATTGGGCCGAATTTTTATCCTACTCTGGAAAACACAATGTCGATACCAAAAGACTAAGAGCTTCGGTTGAAAAATGCAGTAAGGCTGCAAAGCTTCTACCTAACGATCCTATGACTTTGAGCATTTGGAGCGAGTCTCTTTCGATGCTCGGCGAAATTGCAGAAAATCTTGATTTCATCCTAGATGCTGAAAGCAAAGTCCTCGATGCTTTAGATTATGATAATAGCAATCCGAAAGTATGGTATTCGTACGGGATGTGCATGTATGCTTTTGGGAAATACTTCCAAGATGTAGATTACTTTGAGCAAGCAATTGAGAAATTACAATGCGGTCTATCTATAGATCGTACACGTCATGACCTATGGCATGCTATGGCAAAAAGCAATGAAATGATTGCTCTTATGCTTGTAGATCATGAGTCTTTTGCGAGGGGCTGCAGATTTTATATTAAAGCAATTGAGCTTCATCCTTCCAGTTACTATCTCTATGATTTCGCTCTTTTCTTGTCCAAATTTGGAGAGATGACACACAACCAAAGCTATCTCGAACAATCCGTTCTTCAGTTCGAACAAGCATTACAACTGCAAAAAAATGCGATTTATGTTCATCCAGACTGGCTGTTTAGCTACGCAAGTGCTATCGATATGCTTGGGGATTTCTTCGAAGAAACTTCTCACTACACCAAAGCCATCGATATCCTTCTGCATGTGCTAATGCTGAATCCAGATTTTCCGCAAATCCACCATCGCTTAGCCCTTGCTTATTCTCATCTTGGCGACCTTTCTGAAGAGATTGATCACTTTTATAGAGCGCTTCATCACTACAGAATTGCTGCAAAAAGAGAAGAAGAAAATGACTACATCCTTTTAGACTGGGGAACCACCCTCGTCAACGCTTCCAGGCTCAGCACTGATGGAGCTGAAAAAGAAGCTCTTTGTAAAGACGCCGAAAATAAGCTTGTCCAAGCCGCAAAATTGGGCAATATTCAAGTATTCTATCCCCTAGCATGCCTCTTTTCCATGCAAGGAAACCATGAAAAGGCCTTGCGCTACTTACAAAAATCGAATGAAGTAGAAGCCCTCCCTCCTTTAGACGAAATGTTAAACGATGAGTGGCTTGAAGAGTTTCGAGAAACTCCTTTTTTTAAGGAGCTCATAAACGAAATCGAAAAGCAAGCTCATACCCACGAAGAAAAATAAACTTTATCTGTTTTTCTCCGGTCTTTAGTAAAAACAAAACTGCCTTTTTAATGGGACACATGATAAAGTAAGCACTTTTAAACCTTTTCAAAGGCTTAGCTTATTTATGGATAAACGTTCTCTTGTATTCGTCTTTGTTCTCATGCTGTCTCTTTTTTTTGTGAACCAATGGTTTTCTTCAAATAACCAAAAAGAATCTATAAACCCTCCTCAAGAGCAAAAACAAGAAGAGATCATTCAAGAAGAACAAGCCCTAAATCCTAGAGAAGCTTCATACCCTGCTTCGAAAGAAGAAGAGTTCTACGTTCTCGAGAATGAATTTCAGCAGCTTGTTTTCTCAACTATTGGTGGCGCCTTAACAGAAATTAACCTCCCTTTCGAAAGCGAGAAAAATCCTAATAGCGTAGTGAAAGAAATTAGTTTTGATAAACAAGTAGAGAAATATAGCCCAGCAAACGATTACTTCCCTCTCTTTCCAAGCTATGCGATTAGCAAAGAAAACTCAGGGAAAAGAGAAAAAGTTGAAACCAGAAGTTTCGGAGGATACTATCCGCTCCTGCGCAGAAGTATTGTAGATCTTGGTAGCGCGCATGCCACATTCCGTATTCCCCCACATTTCTACGCATTAAATATTATCTCCCACGATCCTGCTACAGCTGAAATTGCGTACAAAGTTACAAAATTTGAAAAGAATCTGATCCAGTTTGAAGGAAGTGATGGAAATCGAAGAATCACCAAAACATTTTCTTTCCCTACAAATCCATTAGAAAGCCCTTACTGTATCGATATGACCCTTTCGATTGATGGTGACACAAGAGGACTTTGGCTTACATCAGGAATTCCCGAAGTAGAGCTCATCTCTGGAAGTTTTACTCCAACGATTAAATACAGTGTAAAAAAAGGTGGAAAGCTCTCTGTAGAACAAATCGACCTTCCTAAAACCTCTTCTGCACTCACTTCCATTCAGCCAGATTGGATCTGTAATTCCAATGGTTTCTTAGGAATCATTGTCGATCCACTTATGACAGGAAATACTGGATTTAGCACGTATTTCATCCCTGGAAATGCAGCTCCAACAAGACTGAGCTTGATCGATCCAGCCTACCACGTTTATCCTGCAGAAAAATACCCAGGATATGAAGTGCAACTACCACTTCGCTCCTCAGGTACGCAAAAGATGAACTTTAGAATTTTTGCAGGTCCTTTTGAAGATGATATTCTAAAAGCAATCGATGCAAAATATTCTGATCCTGTTACAGGCTACAACCCAAACTATATCGCTTGTCAAAGCTTTCATGGATGGTTTTCTTTTATATCTGAGCCGTTTGCAAAATTTCTTTTCATTCTCATGAAATTTTTCTATCAGATTACGACATCTTGGGGATTTTCTATTATCTTGCTGACGCTTGCGCTCAGACTTATGCTCTATCCTCTTAACGCTTGGTCCATACGCTCAACAATGAGGATGCAAGAAGTATCCCCTCTTATCACTTCGTTGCAAGAGAAATATAAGAAGGATCCAAAACGGCTCCAAGCTGAGATCATGAAAGTCTACCGTGAAAAGCAGATTAACCCTCTTACGGGATGTTTCCCACTGCTGATCCAAATGCCGTTCTTGATTGGGATGTTCGATCTATTAAAATCTGCTTTTGAGCTGCGCGGCGCATCGTTTATCCCTGGATGGATCACAAACCTTACAGCTCCTGATGTTGTCTTTAGTTGGAGCTATCCTATTCCGTTTTTTGGAACAGAGTTCCACCTTCTGCCGATCATCTTAGGTGTTGTTATGTACGCACAACAAAAATACAGCTCTACAGCTCCAAAAGACAAATCACTTTGGACCGATCAGCAAAAGCAGCAAAAGACCATTGGAAATGTCATGACGATTGTGTTTGCTGTCATGTTCTATCATTTTCCTTCTGGATTAAACCTATATTGGTTATCTTCCATGCTTTTAGGGATCCTCCAACAATGGTTTATGTCTAGAAAAATCAAAAAAACCAAAAGTGTTATATAGGCTAAATAAAGATGCAAGCTTGGGAAGAATTTCTCAAATATCAAGAAAAACAACTAGGCGCAGAAACCATCCAAAAATGGCTCAAACCTCTAAAAGTTGTCCATTTTGATGCTTGCAATCTTTATCTAGAAGCTCAGGATTCCTTTCAGGTATTGTGGTTTGAAGAACATATTAGGCCCCATGTTCTGGAAAAACTATTTAACAACAATAACCACCAAATTAAAGTCCACGTAGCTCTACATGAACAGCAGCTTGTATCTGGCAACAGCAAAAAGGGTAAAAAGGGGCAACAACAATCTTTTGCCCCTTTGAAAATTACGTCAGATCAGATTGATCCTTGGGCTACTATCCAAAACTTTACCCCTAGCGAAAGTAATGAAGTCCCCTATAAGCTAGTCTGCGAACTCACCGGGTATGATCCTGCCAAGGATAGTTTTGGAATGCCCACCATGGGACTTTCTCTTTTTACACCTACCTATTTCTATGGGAATTCCGGGTCTGGAAAAACACATTTACTGATGGCCCTCTCAGCAGCTTTTGAGGCGCAAGGATATAATACTTTGTATGTGAAGGCGGAAACATTTACAGAGCATGTTGTCAGCGCAATTCGAAGTGGAAGTATGCAAACTTTTAGAAAAGCCTATCGCCACCTAGATGTGCTACTCATCGATGACATCCACCTCTTTGCAAGAAGAGCTGCTACGCAAGAAGAATTGTTCCACACCTTCAACACTCTTCACACCGCTGGAAAACAGATCATTTTAAGTGCGACAACTACGCCTCACCTTCTTCCTGCTATAGAGCCTAGACTTATGAGTAGGTTTGAATGGGGTATTACTCTCAAGCTCGATAAGCTTCCGATTAACATGCTCCCCCTCTGGATAAAAAAACGTTGCGGATACATCAATTTCCCTATTTCAGAAGATATTGAGACCTACCTTATCACCCACTTCTCTCATAATGCCAAATCGCTGTGCAGAGCTTTAGATACACTTTTATTCCAACGTCAATTAGATCGAAGAAATATACACAGGCTAGGTCAGCCTTTTCAGGATTTGCAGCTTGCAAAGCAGTATTTGGCAAAATTGATCGAAGACGAGAAAAAAAATGCATTAACACCACAGAAAATCGTACGTATCGTTGCAGATTTCTACGGACTTCGAATGGAAGACATCCTAGGAAAATCTCAATCTCATGATTGTAGCCTGCCTAGACAAATCGCTATGCATCTATGTAGACAAGAACTGAAAATGCCTTTTTTAAAGATAGGGGCTTTTTTTGACAGAGACCACTCTACTGTGATGTCTAGCGTGAAACAAATTCAGAAAAAAATTGAAGAACAAGAAAAAGAAGTCGGGACAACTAACGCTGAAATCTTACGAAGAATCCACTCCGGCGTCTGACAAGATATCTCTTTTAGCAAAGTGCGCCTATTTTACTCCGTGAGACAGAAAAGAAATATTCCCATCTCTATCTACCATCACATCAATAGTTAGGAATTCTGATGGTTTTCCCAGCTTATGTTCTTCCATATAAGAAAAATCGTTTTCTGCAAGTATGCGAAGCCCTTTGATCAGCCCGCCATGAGTTAGTAAAATAACCGAATTTCCACTATGGGTTTTTGCGATCGCTTTGATTTTAGGAAGGGCTCTATTTAGAATATCTACGATGGACTCACCACTTGGCCCAAAGGGACAAAAAACTCTTTTCTCATAAGGAAGGAATAGTACTTGTGGTGTGGATGGTCTTTGTAAGATTCTTTTAACTGATCTTGAAATTCTGCGGGGTTCGCTTCACGAAAAGCTGCATCGTAAACAATTTCAGGGGTTCTGGTAGCTTGAGGCACTTCTATCGCGTCGGAAAGCGCTCTGGCGCTTTCTGCGGCTCTAGTAAGATCAGAAAAATAGATATGAGAGACGCAGTAGACATAGAGCTTCTCCCCTAACTGACGCATCTCTTCTTCACCCTCTTTAACAAGCTTAGCTTCTTTCGACCAGCCCTGTAAGCGCCCTTCTTTTTCATAATCCGTTGTCCCGTGCTTGCAAACGTAAATACGGCAGACTCTATTTCTTACATCCAAATCACTTGTTTGAACAAATTCGGTAATACCCCATTCCTTCTTCTTATCAGTAAAATTTTCTTCAGCTTGCACAGTAGAAAAAAAAGATGTGACAGTAACTAGGGTAAGAATACCTATTCTGTACATAAATGAATTCCAGCTGAAAAATATAAAGATTGGATGAATAGGAGAGTGCTTCGTACACGAAGCACTCTAAAGAAAAAATTAAATCTTAATGAATCTATCGCCAGGTTTTGTAGGAGGATTTTGCGGGCCATCTTTAGGAAGCTCTCTTCCTTCAAGAATGCTCTTAGATTTCTCTCTCCATTTTTCGACAGCTTCAACAAAAAGAGGAGCAAAACGACGAAGAGCAGAAGCGTCCGCGCCAACACCCATTTCTAAAACACAATGCATCAGGATGAGTTCTTCGTTAACTGCAACTCCAATTCCTCCACCTGCCATTTGACCGCCAAGCATTGAGCCTTCAAGAAGAGCTTCATAAAGCTGCAGGCGAACTTTAGGATCTTTTGGCAATCCATCCAAAATAGGAGAATAGAGATAAAGTCGGTCTGAATTAGGTTCAAAAGTCAAATGCAGTGAAAAGGTATTATCAATACCTAGAATACAGGTGTAGTTTTCATCGAACTTTAATCCTTCCAAATTAAGTTCTTTCCCAAACTCTTTTAAATTAGCTTTTGCGTTCTCGAGTGACATGCAATCTTCTCCTTATCTGTAGTAGTTGTTTACTTTTTATCGCTATTTATCTATGAACAACTAGCAATTCATAATGGTAGAGCTAGTGTTGCAATCACCTAGAATAATAGCAACAAAAAACATAATCTTTTGATATCTGTCTCTAAT
>JABEVM010000229.1 GCA_013041585.1 Chlamydiota bacterium | reverse complement strand
TTACGGATGTGTGCGGAGAATCAATTGCAAAAATCTGGGTTAAACGCAATTATTTTGATCTTAATTTATATAATAAAATATCTCCTTCTGCTCAGCATGAATTATATCGGTATATAAAATTTAACAAACCTGAATGGATTCAAGTATATAATTTGAAAGATTAATGATTTATAGGAGAAAAGTAGAATTTTTTTGCAAGAAATCTTATCCATACAATGGATTGCATACAAAGAAATTGAAAGACGTATTCCTTTAGATACAAATCAGTAAAATTGGATTTAAATAATGCCAAATAGAGTAAGCCTTCTTATAGACATCTTATTGGATAAGACAGCAAGAGAAGACGAAAGACATGATGCAGCAATGGATATAGGAGAATTTAATGATGATAGAGCTTTAAACGCGCTAGTACGTTTAGCATCTGATCCTAATGAAGATAACATTGTTTTAGATGTTTGTGGTGAATCTATTGCTGAAATTTTAGTTAAGAGAAATGAATTGAAAAAAGATATTCTTGAAAAATTAGATCCCATAGCAAAAAGAACAGCCGATGCTTTTATTAAAGAACAAAGGCCAGATTGGCAATATTAAAAACTGTGAAACACCTATCTAATACATTTAGCGTATTTACAAGATGGATTATCTAAAACAATGCTTCACCCAAACGCTGCAATTTTATGCTGGAAAGGGAGTTAAAAATGGGAAATAATGAAAAAAGAAAACCTTCTTACCAGGATATCCTTATTGCGGAAAAACGAGTTCAAGATGAAACTCAAATTACTTTTGTTAAATGGTTTGAAAAGTTTAAAGAAATAATAAACTTGTTTTTTGAAATATCATATTTAAAAAGAAATCACTCTATAAATGTTACTTCCTCTGAATATTCATTTTACTGGTATGCCAAGGATATTTATACAGAAATTCCCTGTAGTTTGAGATCTTGCTCACTACATTTAGAAACTGGTTATTACACCAATGCTCTGGATTCGTGTCGCGCTCTTTTAGAAACTCTTGTCAAACTGAAATATTTTTTTAATCACAAAGATTCTATCTCTCCATTTTTTAACACTGGAAAAGATGAACATGGAAAGAAAATTAAAATTAAAACATTTTTCGAAAAAGCAACTCCTATAGCATATGAAAAGAATTATAGTTTTTTATGTAAATTCGTACACAAAGATGTTTTTACAAGTTTACCAAGCTTAGTCTCTCGATTAAATTCCCATGTAAAGAAAACATCAAATCAAGAGGCTTTTTTACCACTTCCTACTTTTAGCAAATCTTTAGCTGAAATCGTTATTAAGCACTTATTAGCTTTAATTTCCGGGTATCTAAATGCTGTCTCGCATTTTTTTTCTTACGAACTAACAGAATCTGATTCAGCCTTTCTTGCAACATACGAAAATTTAAAAAAATGGGTGAATAATTTTATCCAAGCAAATAAGGTAAATTTCCCCAATTCTAAAGAGTGGAGTGAGTTAATGGAAGAAATAGCAGAAGAACCTCAACCGATGCGCACAAATGAGAGCCCCCAACCTAAAGACTTATCTCAACTCATTTAAGATAAGCTCTTTTTTTTGATCATCACTATTAAAAGATCTTGATAACCTAATACCATTTACAGAGTAATATGAATATTCTAAAAATAGAAGCAAAAGGATCCATTTTAGAAGGAGAGTTTAAAAATTGGAACATTTTTGTCAAAGACATCAATAATGGGAAAGGAGCTTATTTAATTTTATTAACATCTCCAGATAATTCAAAAGGTTATGATGACTGGGTCAAAAACTTTCATGATCTTGAAGGTTATTTTAAAGAGGCCAATTGGAAGATTCTATGGCTTGATGAAAAAATGCTTCCATCTTAAATGCTAATAATTTCTCAAAAGGAAATACAGTAGTTACAACTCCTTTTACGATCCGGAAAAAGAATTCCAAGAAATAGGCATCCAATATAACAACAAAACCTTCTGGAAAATTTATAGACCGAACTCATGTGATGCTGTCATCGATGAGAATGGCTCTTATGTTCAACTTGTCTATAATGCCTTGAATAATCTCACGGCTGTTCTTTCTGAACAAGGCATTGCTTGGAATTATGATATCCCTTCAGCTTATGGACCTCAGGGCTACCCATATCCAATTGAATCAACTCTTCTAGGATTTGCCAAGACACTTACATGGCAAAGCAAAAACTAATCTAAACTCCAACTTTCCACTATTTAAAAATAGAATCTGACACGGGGTTTTTCATAAGAATTCAATGTTTATCAAGTAAACATTTTTGCTTTTTTTGTTAAAAGTTTATGCTATTGGGATGCACTTTTTAAGTACGAGGTTATGGTATGTTATTACAAATGTGCCGCAAGTCTTGGAGCGGTGTTTCAAGCAGCATCAAAAAATTATTTTTTACTGCAAAAAAAGATCCTGAAAAACTTTCTATACTTCAGTCAAATTATGTCTACAACGGACCTAGGTTAACAGTAGAGCTAGTGCCTGCGCCGTGCTGGAATTTGAATTTGAGGCACGCTCTTGTACAATCTGAATGGGATCTACTGCGACGGGAAGTATATAAAAAAGCCGGGTACAAATGCGAAATATGTGGCGGTAAGGGTAGTTCATGGCCAGTGGAATGCCATGAAATTTGGGATTATGATGACGTTAAAAAAATTCAATCACTTAAAGGGTTAATAGCATTATGTCCAGCTTGTCACTCTGTTAAACACGCCGGATTTGCCAGTCAACAAGGGAAAGACGAGCAGGTATGTCAGCAGTTAATGCGCGTAAATAATTGGACGATGATGGAAACAGAGAATTACTTAGATGAGTGTCTTTCTATATGGAATTTTAGAAATCTTTTTCGATGGGATACCGATTTATCATGGTTATCAACAAAGAAGTTAGCTATTCCCGAAAATAAGAAAACATGCTCTATGGGAAACCGTTTAGAACCCTTAAAGTTAAATTATATCGGAAGTAGCGAAACTTACATGACAGGATCTAAAGCTTTACAACCGGAAGATTTCTGGCCTAATTTGATTCAATTTTGCAAGAGAGATTTCCCTGTTGCTCTGGAATTGATCCTATCTATTCGTGATGAAATATGCGAAAATCCACAAGATGCTCTTGAAGTTGTAAGAAGGTTTGTTGAAAAAGAATTAGTTGTTGATGATCTTTACGTTCAAATCAATATTCTCTTGCCAAATCCTTTTGATGATCGAATAGAGGAAAAAAGAAAAAGTCTTGGGTTCCAATATGCTCATGTTTTAATATCTCTTCAGGTAATGACAGGTAAAAAACAATTTTCGATCCCAAGTAAAGAATCCATGTCTTTAGTTCAAAGCTATTGTTGGGATTCTTATCCAAATGCTCCAGGTAAATATCAAGTTCATAATGGCTTACTTGCTCGTTGGCTCACAAAAGAACAACTCTCATTTGTCTGGAAGTATAATGCGGGATTAGTGCCAGATGTTTTTTTCGAAACACCATCAAGTAAACAAAGTGTTAGGATGGCTATTAAGACATATATTCCATAGAAAGGGTGATCTTTCCATCTAGATTTTGTATACAGTCAAGATAGGTTAACGCGCTTTTTGATAAGAATATATTCGTACGTTGTAATGATGGCCACCCTGATGAAAACTTTGACGATATTGTCTTTACAGTCAGAAGACGCAAACAATAGATCTGCGTGCAAATTGTAAAGGGCTTAGTCATCTCGAACTTTCATACCGTAAAGAAAAATTAACTTAAACAAATCTTTTGAATTCTATTCGAGCGAGAGGTCTTTATATTTTCTTAATGTAAAATTAATCAGACTTCTTCTACTATGTCTTGCTTCAAGCTCCATGCTAAGAGGCTATGGTATGAAAAAACATTCCGCTTCCCATTCGCTTCCGTTTACCAGACTAGTTTTCAATTGCATAAAAGCTATTCAAATTCGTTTCACATTAACTGTACCTCAAGGTAAGTTTGCATGATGTATAAATTTAATGGTCTATTGCATAAGAAGTTTTTTTTAAATCGATTAAGAATTCTGGCAAAGGAATTTATATGACTTATTCCATTCTGACTATTCTTACAGAGAAAAAGAAAAGAGTTGGAGAAAATTGGTTTATAGCTTTTTTAGCGGTAATTGGTTGGCAATGGATCTCAGTTGCTGTGAATTGGTCAGATTCATTGAAACAACAAATAAATCCGATTCTTCTCTTGCTTGTACCTGGTTTCATTTCACTGATGCTCAGTTTTCTTTATTTTTTTTCTTATAAAAAGTGCGGAACAAAGCTACTCACTACATTTTTAGCTATCATTTTTGTTGGTGTGGTGGTTTTCTTTGGAAAATTCATGATGGGAGCTGTCAAATTCGGCAATATTGGGTTTGATTTTTTTTCTCTAACCGGCTCATTAGGGATGAGTAATTTCAGCCAATTGTCCTATTTTCTTGCAACAATGGGAATTTTTATTTGGTGGCTTGTTTTAAGTTGTAAATTGAGAAAAATTAATAAAACGATTCAAAAATTATCTGGACCGGTCAATAAGTTTGAGGAGCTAGTGATTGGGATCAGAAATGTAACAAGTCTAGAAGAATTGGACGCGATATTTAATGACTCGATTGCTAAATCACCTCGCTTTAAGCCGTTTTTCTCAAAAGAGTACAACATCAGAAAAGACATGTTGATATCTTCTTTAACTACCAAATCCTATGAAAAAAATAGGTTTACACTATGAAGATCTCTCAGTTTTATATCCTCAATGAAAATGAAAATGACACGAGAAGAAATTGGCTTATTTTTACTTCAATTTTTTTCAGTTCTCAAGTAATGAATATTGCGTTGTCGTGGCTTGATTTATTATATGGTATTTTTACCTTACAACAGGCAGTCATTATCACAGCAGTTTCTGGTTTCGCAGGAGTAGGAATTTTTCTCTTATATATTTTCTCTTATACAAGATTTGGAACCAAATTGCTTACTACGAATTTCGTTTTGCTAGGATTTGGATTTCTATTTGGCATACGCACTCTATTCAAAACTTTTTTTCAAATTATTCAAGGGCTTAATAGCTTGCAAATAGACCCTTTGTCCTTTTTTATTATGGAGATAATTCATAGTTGGGGAGGAATTATATTAAGCTTTCTTACGCTTACAGTTACCTTATGGTGGTATGTTTTGTCTTGGAGGCTGAGAAAAATTAATCATAAGATTAAGCATCTGCATAAACTAGCAAAGGACACTTTAGAGCTTGATAAAATCATAGATCGTATTAAAAAGACTAAAAATTTAGAGGCCTTGGATACGGTTCTTTATAAATCAGTTGCTAAATTGCCACAATTTGAATCGATTATCTCAAGAGAATATCAGACAAAAAAATCCATTTTATTAGAAATGTCGAGCACTTAATAATTTCTTCAGGGATTAGAAAGAAAAGATCAGCACATAGATGCTGATTAAATTAAAATTAGAGGTGAAATGATGTTACTACCTTACACAGTTTCTGAAAATTTGAAAGTAAAGATTCATGCTATTTCAGCAATAATGCTATTCCTATCTTTGATG
>JABEVM010000228.1 GCA_013041585.1 Chlamydiota bacterium | reverse complement strand
GAGCCGGAAAGGAGCGAAGTAAGTTTCTCATATCAATAACAGGTTATGATGTCGATTTCGAAGAGAAATGGACGGAGTGAGACAGGTGGAATTCCTTGTAATGCATGCTGCCAGCCATCCTTACCACAGCTTTCGCACTAATGGTATTTTGACGTTGGTATCAAACCCCATTTTCGGCTTTGAGAGACATCTGATGATGCAGGTCTCTAAGTTTCAAACTCCGCGGATCCAAGCCATCGCAGGGGCCAAGCAGACCCTTCTCAGGAATGAGCAACTTCATAAGATAGCTGTTACGGCGAAAATTTCAAAGAAAAAAGAGAAAGAGATTTACCAAGGACGACGAATGGATTGGAAAGAGAATTGTATGTAGTGAGAGCTCTGCTCGAAAGCGTCCAATGCATGTGGATGGCAAAATAAATTCGAAAAGGTAAAAAGAAAAAATTGAATCACTTGAATGCACAATGTCAGTAAAATCAGCACCTATCTGGCCTCCTATTTAAATGTACACGTGTACTCTTTCTCATAATAAGAAAGAAAAATCTTTTCCTGAGTCTCCAATTCGTGGCAATCGCTGAATGAACGATATTGTGAGAGCGGTGAAAATATTTTAACCATCATCAATGAGGCCACCTTCTTTCCTTAAAATTTGAGAAAACGATAATTCACTTTCAATAAAGAAAGAGAAACGGTACCAGATTTTTCTCTATGGTGGCATTGAGAATACTAAAATTTTAAGAATGTGCTTCGAAGTCTTAAGAAAACACGACTCGAATCAAACATTGGCCGCAAATTGTTAAAATTTAAGCAATTACCTCTTCTCGGGAGATTTTGGAACTTCTTGAAATGTTAATAAGCATGCTATAGGAGCTTTTTAGCAAAAGGAAGATGTCAACTAAGTAAATCTAAAAGGTTTTGTTCTCAAAAAATGTAATTTACAATTTTTCTGAGTAGATGAAATCTCTAAAAGAGAATTTTGATTCGCAGCTTTGGGTCTATAAAGATGCATGCTCAAGCTTTTCTAGCGTCCCTTTCGGCAATCGAAAGTTCACCGAAAGATTAATCTCTCTGATCTCAAATTTATAATCAAACGACGATACCGTTGATCTTGATACAGCAGGGAAGTCCGATAAATGTGTTTATTTCACTGAATTTAATGCTCACTAGACAATTGAAGCTGTTCAGAGACTGCTTGAAACAAGCGGATTCGATGACATCAACGACGCTTTCTCCGTCGCCCCGTTGTTCCTCGAAATTGAAGCGGCGACGATGTTATTCAAAAATTTTACTTGAAAGATGGGATATCAAGGTTTCTTCTTCACTTTTTTTCCAACCAATGTGGTCAGGATCCCTTTGGAACTTTCGACCTAAAGGAAAGGAGTGGTTATACACCTCGCGTCAGCTTCTTAAAATATAATTGGAATGGCTTAAAGGTGGTGTACAGCGAAAGTATCTAAGCAGATATAGAATACTATAAAGAACGAATTCTTGAAATAACAAGGCTACGAAATATCTTTGATACCTGTCACGTAAAGTCTTTAAGGATCTGAATGAGTTTTTTTGGTCGGCCATAAAAAAATTAAAAAAAAAGTTTTAAGCAGCTGCTGAGACTTTCTTGTTGTCAGCCTTTCTTTTAGCTATTTGTCTCCGAAATGAATTCCGTACGAGTTTTTAAATCACAGCTAGAGTGGTCTTGAGCATTATTTCTTATTTTATGCTTTAAGAAAATTGGAACATCCGAATTTTTATTGGTATCTCATACATGTAGAGTATTCATGAACAGGACAAGCTTTGTCTGGCGCTTTGAAAGATACTCAAGTGATGATTACGGAAAAATACTGACATTTTTTGCCAAGGGATCTCATTTAACAAACAAAGAGCTTAATTCCCGAGTCAGAATCTCGACTGCATCATTAATAAGAGTGGTCTGGAGAATTATTTCTTATATTATGCTTAAGAAGAATTGGAAAATCCAAATTTATATTGGTAGCTCATACATGTAGGCTATTCATAAACAGGACAAGCTCTCTTTTGCTTTTCTTAAGATATTCAAGTGATGATTACTGAAAAGACTGACATGTTTGGCCAAGGCATCTCATATAAAAGACAATGAGCTTAGTTCCCGAATCAGAATCTCGACTGCATCGATAAAAAATACTGACAGCGTGGGTTCAGTCAAATGGACGACGCGCTTGTGCTTTTTTCAAATCTGGAGAGCCATGAATTATTTTTCAAGATGCGCTCGGTATTTTTTACCGCATTTTGTTTATGTGATGACTTTGTCGTGCGTCGACGAAATCATCGTCACACTCGCCCTTGAAAGTTTAATGTCAGCAGCGAAATTATCAACAGAAATAAAATACAACCGAAGATCTTTCAGCTCCTTGAAGTTTTTGTTAGAGTTGAAAAGATTTCGGTTATCATTGCTTCGTAAGGTTAGCTCAAATGTCCTTACTGAGGCTTTGTTTTGGTTTCAACGCAGAAGATCGGGGTCACCAAGTTATTTCCTTTTCCCTTCGATGTGATCGGCCACGTTGCCTGATCAAAACAGCACAGCATTTAGCAATGTCAGGCTCTCCAGGGCGTGGGGAAACCATTTGCTATCATTGCTCCGTAAGGATGGCTCAAATGTCCTTACTGAGGCTTTGTTTTGGTTTCAACGCAAAAGATCGGGGTCACCAAGTTATTTTCTTTCCCTTCCATGTGATCGGCCACGTTGCCTGCTCAAACAGCACAGCATTTAGCAATGTCAGGCTCTTCAGGGCGTGGAGAAACCATTTGCTATCATTGCTCCGTAAGGATGGCTCAAATGTCCTTACT
>JABEVM010000227.1 GCA_013041585.1 Chlamydiota bacterium | reverse complement strand
CCTTTACAAAGACATGAGTTTTTGCAGCAATTTTTGCAACCGAGCTTATATTCCTTATGGCGAATCAGCATTTGGGTTGTTGCAAAAAGAGAAGGGTCGCTTAGAATTTTTCCCATTGCATCAATCCAGTGAGTTTCTCTATTTAATGCAGGGCATCTGAAAGCTAAGAAATTTCTCTCTTGAAGAAGGGGGAGGTAGAGCTTTTCTATTTCAAAAAGAGTTTCAATATGATCTGAAGTAAAGCTTAACGGAACGAGAACGACATTTTTTCGTTTTTTCGTATTGGGTACCAAGGTTTTACACATATCTTCTGTTGAGGGGGTCAGCCAAAGCCCCTTGCCGAACTTAGATTGATAAGAGAGCAGGTGCTGGGCTTTTGGGAAAAACTTTCGAATTTTTTCAAAGGACAGCTCGCATTCTTTTTGATAGATATCTCCTGTACAGACAAACTTTTGAGGAATTCCATGAGCTGAGAAAAGAAGGATGGTCTCCTCTTCAGACAAACCCTTTTCAAGAAGAAAATCTCGAAGCACCCTCTGCATGCTGTCGATATAATTTGTTTGGGAAGGATAGGATTTGATCCAGAGCATTTTTTGCAAAATCTTCCCACAGAATCGGCTTAAAAAAAACCGAGCGATACTTCCTGTTGTAGCATAGCTAAATTGAGGGAACAAAGGTAGTATGCGTAGCTCTTTTTGAGAAAGGCTATTTACTTTAGAAAAAAAATGAGAATGTGTGCCTTTGAGGTAGCGGTGAAAAGGGATGACTTCGATATGTAAGCTTTCTTGAAGCATCGCAGCTATAGCTTCCGTATCCTCAAAGATCGGAGATTTACTCCCGATCTGTTCATAGTCTTCTCGAATTTTCAAAGCTCTTTTTTTTGCCACCCTAGAGAAAATAATCTTGTGTATGAGGGGTGGGAGATTTGTCCGAATTACATCTTGATCACAGAGTAGCTCTTGTAAAAAACTTTCGATTTCTTCCAGATTACGAGGGCCTCCAAAATTAACCAAGAGGCAAGCGTAGTCTTTTTCTGTAAGATCTGACATTTTTTAAATAAATATGATTTTTAAGATATAGAAAAAGAAAATACCCATAAGGGCGCTTACAGGCAGAGTGATAAACCAAGAAAGCACAATTTCGCGTATTGTATTTAAGTTCAAGGCGCGTAATCCTCCAGCAATCCCCACTCCTAGAACCGCCCCGACTAAACAGTGTGTTGTAGAGATAGGAAGTCCTAATTTGGAAGCAAGCAAGATAGTGGTTGCCGCCCCAAATTCCGCGCAAAATCCGCGTGTAGGAGTAAGCTCTGTAATTTTTCTTCCAATTGTTTCAATCACTCGCCATCCCCAGGTTGCCAGACCTACGACGATTCCAAGGCCTCCTAAGGCGAGTAACCAAGAGGGCACGGTAGATGAAACAAGAATTGTCTTATGCTTTAAAATATCTAAAACGGCAGCAACAGGACCAATTGCATTGGCAACATCATTGGCGCCATGAGAAAAAGCTACGAAGCAGGCGCTTAAAATTTGTAAAACAGAAAAAACTTTTTCTACACTTCTGTATTCAGAATGAGATTGTGTAAAGTCCGTCTTTTGATGCATTTTTTGTGAAAGAGCTTGCACATCGCTTAAGATCTGAGAAATTTTTTCATTAGTTTCACTTAAGGTAGATGTACGTACTTTTTGTAAATGCCTAATCGCTTTTTGAATGCTAATTGCTGCTTGAGGGGAATGCTCTGAATGTGGGACATTCTCTGCAACTGGAACTTTTAGCCTGCGCATAATGAAGAAAGCTAAGCTTGCTGCGGTACTCCCTATCAAAACTGCAATGGCCAATACTTGCGGAAAGCTGAACTGAATGCTCATGTTTTTAAGGCCATTAAAAAACAAGGCAAGCGTGAAGGTCGCAGCAAAAATAAAGGCTATCAGAGGAAGGATTTTCTTCGTTGCCTGCATAGGTTTCATCGTAAAGAGGACCTTTCTTTGCAACGTGCTAAACATCGCATAAGAGATGACAGCGCTTAGAAGAGGAGATAAGATCCAGCTTGCTGCGATTGAGCCTACTTCACCCCATCGAACCGTGTCCACCCCGCCAACCGCAGCGCCGAAACCAATAATGGCTCCAACAATGGCATGAGTTGTCGATACAGGCCAACCAAAATAGGAAGCGATTTGCAGCCATACGCTCGTGCCCAGAAGAGCTCCGCACATACCTAGAACCAAAATGATTGGTTCACCTATAAACATTTCTGTATTGATTATGCCTTTTTGCATCGTTTCCGATACACTTGCGCCGACAAAAAAGGCTCCTGAGAATTCAAGAACTGCAGCGATAAGAACAGCTCGTCTTAGAGTTAGGGCTTTAGATCCTACGGAGGTTCCCATGGCATTGGCTACATCGTTGGCGCCTATATTCCACGCCATGTAGAATCCTACAAGGAGAACTAGAATCTTTAAGATGAGATCTGTATCCATTCCTTCTCAATAAAATTTTTTCGTTCTATTTTAACTCTAATATCATTCGAATTCGATTTGCCAATTTCTCCGAAAGCGAAGAGATAAGCCCTATCTCTTCAATGAGTTTTACCCATTGATAAAAACCTGGGGTCGAAAGTTGACTTGACGATGCAAATAGTTTTTTTGTAAGGGCCCTTTGCATCCGATCTGCATCATGTTCTTTAGCAGCGGTAATTTCCACCATCGTCTTCACTTTTTCTGCTTCGATTCCTCCGAAAGAAGACTCGAGGAGTTCATCAATCTCTTGAATGATTTTTCGAGAAAATTCAAAGACTTCTACGTTTTTCTTGTAGAAGATCTTAATGTCTTCGAGCATATGATCAAAAAATTCTAGCTGTCTGAGATGGAGTAAGAGACCCACATCTTCCGTCTTGTCAGCTATGCTATCTTGTAGCGCGAGGATTTCTAAAAATTGAGAACGATCAATGGGAAGAAAAAGGCTTTTTGGTAAATGATTACGGATGTCGTTCTTTGTGAGGTCCGCTTCATGTTCCAGCTTGGCTAATTCATTTACTAAAGCTTCGATTTGATCGAGAGATATGCCGGGAAGTTTATCGAAAATTGTGGACAACTTGTCTATGCAACTAGCTACTTTTTGCATGTGTGTTTGCAATGGTGCAAACGGGGACTTGCCAAATAATCTTGCAATTGTAAGCATGTTCGCTCAAAGTATTTTCTATTAAGTTGTTAGTATATAGTGCAAATTGTTTAATGCAAAGTCAAAAAAATGTGTGGAGGATTTTATGTTTTCCTGGATAAAAAAATCTCTTTTTCTAGTCCTTTCTTTAGCTGCAATTTCTGCTGGGGCGGAAGATGCGAGTGATTGGTACAGTGAAAGTTTGTATGATTCCTGGAAACAATCGTTTAGAATTTCAAAAATTATTTACCAAGAGAAGAGCGACCTTTTTGATTTACTTGTTTTTGAAAACCCTATCTTTGGAAGAGTGTTAGCAATGGACGGAGCTATTCAGATCACGGAGAATGATGAATATGTCTACCAAGAAATGATTACACATGTTCCTTTGATTGCTCACGGAAATGCAGAAAATGTTCTCATTATTGGTGGGGGAGATGGAGGAGCTCTTCGTGAAGTGGAGCGCCACAAGGAAGTAAAAAAAATTGTGCTAGTAGAAATCGATCCAACAGTCATTGACCTGTCAAAGAAATACTTCCCTATGATTTGTAAAAACGCCTTCAGCGACCCAAGAGTGGAGATTGTCATTCAGGATGGAACAGAATATGTAAAGGCGATGAAAAATCGATTTGATGTAATTATTTGTGATTCAACAGATCCAATAGGCCCAGGAAAAGTGCTATTTACACCTGAATTTTATGCCAATTGCAAAAAAGCTCTTCGAAAGGGAGGGATATTTGTGAATCACACCGGTGTGCCTTTTTTACAAAAGGAAACTCTTCCCATGGTTAGCAAAGGCCTTAAGAGGTCGTTCTCAAAAGTTAATTTTTACGTTGCAGCCATTCCCACCTATGTAGGTGGTTTCATGGCATTTGGCTTTGCAAGTGATAATGTATACACGAATCTAAAGCTTGAGCTGATTCAAAAAAGGCTACAGGAAGTTACTGGAACGATGAAATATTACAATGCAGATATACATAAAGCATCTTTTGCCCTTCCGAATTTCATAAAGGACATGCAGAAATAAAAATACTATTG
>JABEVM010000226.1 GCA_013041585.1 Chlamydiota bacterium | reverse complement strand
TGGCTATACTATCCAACCCTTAGTTGTAGGCAATGTTTTAAACTTTGAAGGAACTCCCGCTACGATTACTATTTCCTCAGGTATACACTCACTAGCTTCTTCAGCTGCAAGCGATTTTGTGACTTTTTCAACCAATAGCCCTCTTGCTATTAATATAACCGACCATTCAGCAGCTTTAAATTGGCAAACACAGCTTTTGACTGCCGCAAATTTACCATCTTCTCTAACTTTTACAGGACCTGGCCTACTGTACATTAACAATACCACGCCAGCCATAAGTAGTATCAACACCACAGGCGATATAGTCATTACTAATGGAAATCTTACCGTCCTTAATTCAAAACCTTCTACTTCGGCAATTGCTACAACTCAACTTGCTATTACAGGCGGTGTAGGCTCTATCTCTATTTCTAATTCAGCAGTCGAAAACATCAATCAGCAGGTCGTTTCTTTAACTGGTAGAGCCGCGCAACTTTCAGCTGAAACAGGCATCACCTTGACGAGTGGAACCCTACTAAATAGCAACGAAGGTACTGTTTCAAACGCAGGTCTTGGTTGCAACCTATTCACTCTCTCTGGAAATTTCACTGTTTCAGGCGGGACGCTCATAAACAATAATCAGTCGACCATCAATGATTCAGGATCAGGGGCCATCATTGGCGCAGGTGGTAATTTCATAATGAATGGGGGAAGTTTTATCCAGCAGAATACAGGCCACATCACAGGAAACTTGGCTAAAGGGGTTTTCATTCAGGTACCTGGAAATTGTTCTCTATCAAATGCAACTATCACTTTTACCAACACTGCTCAAAATGATTCTACACTAGCCGCCGCTTTGATGCTAGTTTCAGCCGATTTTACCTTGAATAGCGGGTCTTTCACATTAAATAACAGCGGTCTTGTAACTCAATCTGTAGGTACTGCGCTCGAAGTCGCAGGATCTATGACCATCAATGGCGGTTCTTTGATTTTAAACAACACAGGAACAGTAAATCAAAACGTCGGTGTTGGTATAGAGACAAATAGCACTCTTACCATGAACGGTGGAATGATCAACTTAAACAATGCAGGAACTATAACTGGCCCCACAGCGAATGGAATAGCCTTTGGTGTACTAGGAAACCTCTTTACTATGAATGGGGGCCTAATCACCATCAGTAATACAGGTACGAAGAGCAGTGGCAATCTTTTTGGAAGTGCTTTCTTTACAAAAAATACTGTTCTGAACGGGGGTATGATCATCAATGACGATACCTTTCTGGCAAATAACTTGACAATTGGCTCACAAGGATCTTTTGCAGGTATAGGAAAGGTCTTGGGATTTGGTCTAACAACTCCAACACAAATTATGAATAGTGGCGCGGTAATCCCTGGCGATCCAGGGCCAGGTGGAACTCCCGGAACCCTGACAGTCAACGGAAGCTATACACAAACTCCAAGCGGAACCCTTGTTATTAACTTGGAAAATTCCGTATCTTCCGAGCTTGTTATAACAGGTACTGCAAACCTTGCAGGGACATTAGAAATTGCTGGAACAACAGGATCTACTGTTTCTCCAGGAACATATACAATCTTGCAAGCGGCAGCAGTTCAGGGACAATTTTCTTCTCTTCTCAATTTCAATCTCCCTTTCTTAATGCCCCAAGTGAGTTATTTCCCAACTTCAGTAGAGCTCACATTGATTCCTACTCTTTCAAAATACATCAACCTTACACAGCCGCAATTTTCTTCTATAAATGAAACCTATGCTCGTTTAGGAAGAGGAATGGAAAAATTGCGAGGTCGCTTTTCTAAGGCTCCTGAGAAAAAACAAATAGCAGCCGAGCTCCCATCTCGCTCGCAAAAATTACAAAGCCCTTCTCAAATTCTTCCTGTAACACTCACTTCCGTGCCTTTCAAAAAGGTTGAGAAAAGAGAAGAATCGACTCCAGAGAATAGAAATGAAATGATACAGGACTTCCAA
Source organism: Chlamydiota bacterium (assembly GCA_013041585.1). Lineage (GTDB taxonomy): Bacteria > Chlamydiota > Chlamydiia > Chlamydiales > Rhabdochlamydiaceae > JABEVM01. The sequence goes on along the minus strand of JABEVM010000226.1, from coordinate 7,996 downwards.
AATGAAATCGCTCAGAATGTAGAAAAGGAAAAAACGCAGCGTCTTACAGAATCTTTAGGAGAGGAAAGACCTTGGAACTTTTACGTAGGTCCTAAAGGACAAGTTGGCAATGTCATTTCAACAGAAGATACGCAAGGGTACAAAGATTGGTCAGCTGGAGCTTTTACCGGCTTTGACTACGCCTTCTCCCAAGTTGGAGTGGGCCTAATCACAGAATATGAAAGAATCAAAGCAAATGTCGGTAAGGATTGGGGCAACTTTGTTATTAACAACGTTCATGCGGACGCCTACGCTACTTACGCACCAAGCCAGCTTCCTGAATTCTCTATCAATGGAATTTTGGGAGGTGGATATGAGTGGTATTCCGTTCATCACAATGTCGGAAATGGAGGGTCTACCAAAGCCCACTCAAAAGGTGCTGAATTTGATACGCTGCTCGGAATTGAATACTCTTTTAGAAACAGCGTATTTACAGATATACCGGAAAAGTTACAGGTCATTCCTTTAGCCTCCATTCAATATATGTACATTCATATTGATGACTATAAAGAGAAGGGTTCAAGCCTTTTTGCTATGAATGTCTCTAAACAAAATCAAAAGTCTCTACGCTCTACTTTAGGGTTTAGAGTCAATTATGAGTGGGACTTCCAAAATGTAAAATTTTCTCCAGAATTTACCTTAAGCTGGCAAAGAGAGTATTTAGATAAAGATCGCAGAGTTCATTTGACTCCAGTGCAGTCTCCAAATAATGGATTCTTTCTCGAGATCCCAAAATCAGGAAGAAATATTGCGCAAGTGGGAGTAGATTTCTTAGTCACCCTTTATGACAGGCATAGCTTAGAATCTGGATATGACTTCGAATATAACAACTCATACCATACTCATTTCATGTATGTAAGCTACAACGTAAGATTTTAAAGGCAAAACCTAATGCAAAATGGTTGCGTGAAGGAAGTAAAGAGCTGTAAAAATATTCTCGATGATGTTTTAATAAAATTTTTTACATCGATAAGGAGAAGTCCTTGCTAATCCCTGTTTTACTTACGGTTTTCAGTCTTTTTATTTGCTCCATTTTCTCTGGTTACGCTTATGCTCTACGAAAATTAGGAAGATTGCATTCAGAACAAGAATTTTCCAGACTTCCTCTTCTCTTCTTCTTTCAGAATTTTTTCAAAACCTTCTTTAAAGAAAAGAAGTGGGACGGTCTTTTTTTTAGCTTGAGCTTAGGAAAGCATGTTCTACGCATTTGTTACGCGATAGCAGGTTTTTATCTTCTTCTCTCTTACAATCTCTTTTCTGAAAAAATCACTTTAGTAAATGGCTCTACTCTTTCTTTGCCGTGGGTAGAGTGGATTACCATACTTGTTTCCGTACTCATACTTTCATGTATAATCGAGTTCGCGATGATCTTTGCAGCTCTTCTCTATCCAATCAGATACATACGCATTTTCTCTGGCGTCATTTCCTGCTTTCTTATTGTTTTAGCGCCCTTATCTGCTCTTTTTTTAAAAATTTCTGAATTTTTTAGTCGAAACAAACAAGAACAATCCCTTTCAGCGCTTCAGATGAAGAATAAAATTTTAGAAATTCTGCATGAATCAGAGATTTCAGCAGAGCTGGATCAACATGAACAAAAGCTCATTTTATCCATGGCTGTTTTCAAAGAACGCATGGCACGTGAAATCATGGTCCCACGAATCGATATCCTGAGCTTGCCCTCTGATACAACAATCCAAACGGCTGCAGAAAAATTCATCTCAGAAGGATACAGCAGGATCCCCGTCTATCGTGATACGCTCGATCAAATAATAGGGGTGGTCCTTTATAAAGACGTTTTATCTATCTATGGGAGCTCTAAGACCTATGATGAGCTTCAAGAGAAACTGAAAAATCCCATCGAAACAATTATGAAACCCGTCCTATATGCCCCAGAGACCAAAAAGATTTCCCATTTGCTCCAAGAGTTCCGAAATAAACAAATTCACCTAGCCATCGTCGTGGATGAGTATGGGTGCACAGAGGGAATTGTTACGATCGAAGATATATTAGAAGAGCTGGTCGGAGAGATCGCTGATGAACATGATATAGGAGAAGCAACCCTTTATTCTTCTCTCCCATCTGGAGGCTATGTCGTAGATGCAAAAATGGGCATCATCGACATAGAAAAAGAACTCGAAATCTTTATTCCTAGACATCCTGACTATGACACAATAGGGGGCTATGTCTTTCACTGTGCAGGAGCCATTCCTAAAAAAGGATGGAAGCTACACCACGATGATTTTGATCTAGAGATTTTAAGCTCCAATGACAGATCTATCAAGAAAATCCGCATCTCTCGAAATAGTCCCGAATCTAGTTAACACCGCCTAGTTCACAAAAAGTTCTGTCCAATCTTCTCTTCTTACTTTGAGAAAATTCGCATCCCATGCTAAATATGTTTCCTTTTGAAATAGCGTTCTAAGGGGATCATATGCGACAAAAAAGTTTTTTTGTAGCCACTGCATTATCTTTGTTTTGTGTTTGTGCAGAAGGTGTAGAGCTATCAGACAACCTGGTAAAAAGCCAAGCAATCCAAGTAATAGGCTTACAAAACAAAGTCACGATCCTTCAAGATCAAACATGTTCCACCTCTTTAATCCAGGTTACCATATTGAAAGACGATATGATCCTGCTTAAGAAAGAGGAAGAGGTAGACTCTCTTGAAACCATTGAGGAATTTCTTAAAATCTGTGAAGAGGAGCTGTCGCAAACAGCTCAAGACCCCACTTCAATCAGAATTTTTGTAGCAGGTAATTTTACTATAGATTCTTTAGTAAAAGCTGCGGATCAAATTTTTTCTACAGTCGCTTTTGACATGGAAAAATCTCAAGAGCAAATTTCTCTACGCCAAAAAGGAGAAGATCAAAACGCCTATGTCACACTTCAGTTTATTCCTGAAAATGGCTTGATTGAGACCTACTATGACTTAAAGAAATTTTGGATGACAAAACAGATTGAAACGATCCTCCGGAATGGTCTCCCCACCTCATCTCCGTTTTACACCTCTCTTACCTCTTCCCTTACTGAAAACAAATTTTCTTTTGCCTGTTCAATCACAGCAACATGCCCGCAACATTATGCCTTAGAAACCCTAGAGCAGCTTGTACTCCACCAAGAAGAGATAAAAAGAACTCCTTTTACTCAAGCTCAGTTCGATTCAAGTAAAAAACAAATTCTAGCTCATATAGAAAAATGTAAAGGCCTGGTCAAAAAAGCAAACTCATACGAGATCCTCTCTATGCGAATGGACCTTTTACAAGCTGGAAACGCCTCAGTTTCGCTGCAAGACTTTTTAGTAGCATCGGTTGAACTCCTAAATGAAATCTCTATAGAGAAGCTCAATTCCTATATGGCTACTCTTTTCCACGATGACATGCGTAGTGTACTTGTGAACGCCCCTATATTTTCCTCTCTTGTAGTTGGTAATATTGCAAAAACCATTGAAGTTGCCAAAAACCCAGCTCTTCGAGTCGATAAAAGTATCTCAAGTTTAAATAATACTATTTCCGAATCGATCGAGGTAAGCTATTCCGATCCATTTACTAGAAACCTACATTTGAAAGAAACTGACAAAAAAGCCATCACAAACCTCGTAGAAGCCGTTGCCTATACTAGCATCCTTAAGCTCCCCTTCCAACAAAAAGAGCTGAGTGCAAAAGGTGATAAAATTGATCATGTGCATCCTTTACGATTTTTAGGATATGTATTTAACGATAAAGAGTTAATCAAGGCCATGCATTCAATTAAAGGTGATATCTTTCGTTGGAAAGGATTCGTCTATGGAACAGCAAGTGGAAGACCAGGGTTTGCAGACCGTTTTAAAGAAGATAGGTTTTCAGATGCCTTTGAATATATTTCCTATTTTTGTAAACACCTAGGTCTTACCCCTTCGCAGGAAGAAAGGGTTCGAAAATATGCAGAACGTAAAGAATGGGATTCAATAATCAGTTACCTGATTGATCAAAAAAAATAATGAATGTTGTTTTCCGAACACACGATTCATACTTTAAGAAAATTTTGAAATCATGATACATGTTGATCCTTTATAAAAGTACAACTCGGAGTCATATATGCGCTGCTCTCGTTTTTTTGTAGCAACCCTTCTATCTTTAAGCTTTGCCACTCTAGAAGGTATAGAGCTATCAGATGCTTTAGCCAAAAGTGCAAAAGTCCAGGTAAAAACCCTTCAAAATCCTATCACAATTGTAAGTAGTGAAGCGCGTTCAGAACCTTTAATCAAAGTCATTGTGTTAAAAGATGAAATGCCTTTCTTAAGTAAAGAGGCGCCTGCTGATTCTATTGAGAACATTGATCGTTTTTTAAGGGGCTGCTCTGAAGAGCTCTTAGACACTGCGCAAGACCCCTCTTCTATCAAGATTCTCCTAGCTGGCAATTTTAGCATGAGCGAAATAGAAAGGCTCGTAGCGAATGCCTTCTCCGATGTCTCCTATGTTACGGGTCAACCTGCACAATCCCCTGTTTCATTACTTCAACAAGGTGAAGACACCAACGCTTATGTGACTATTCAATTTATACCGGAAGAAACTTGCCTAGAAACCAACTTCGACCTAAAACAATTTTGGATTACTAAATGCATTGAAACAATCATAAAAGAAAAGCTCCCTACTTCCTCGCAATATTACGCTTCCCTTTCTCACTCTTTTCAAGATAGAAAATTTGATTTTGCCTGCTCAATTACTGCCACATGCCCACAACAATATGCATTAGAAACGGTAGAGGAGCTTTTAGCGCAGGAGGAGGAACTAAAAAAACCGATTTCAGAAAGCGAATTTCTCTCTTCTAAAACCAAGATCATTGCTGAGCTCGAAAGGATAAGAAAGGATGTTGAAAATTCTGATTCATCGACTATCCTTTCTTTACGAAAAGACCTTTTACAAGCAGGATCTCCAGATCTTTCCCTTAGAAAGTTTTTACTAAGCTCGCTTGCCTTACTCAAAGAAATTAAACTGGATAAAGTAAACTCTATGGCGTCCAATCTATTACAAGATAATCGCCGTAGCGTGATGGTTCACGTTCCTATTTTTTCTACCTTGGCTCATGATAACCTCATTGCAGTCATCGAAAACCCTGGCTACCGAGTTGATAAAAGCAAATCAAATTTAACCAAACCAACCCTTGAATCCATCGAAGTCATCCAGTCTGACCCCTTTCTAAAAAACTTAACTCTAAAAGATAGCGATAGGCACACGATTGCAAGTATCATCGAAACGGTAGCTTATACCAATCCCCTCCTGTTACTCCCTAAACAAGGAGAAATGAAAAGAAAGGGTGATAAAATCTATCCTGTTCATCCGCTTCGTTTTCTTGGAGTTGTCTTCACTGACCATGAACTCATAAAAGCACTTAAAAAAATCAAAGAAAACAGCTTTAAATGGGATGGCTTTCTCACAGGAAAATTAAGTGGACGTGATGGGATCGCCCAACGTCTCGATGAAGAGTATACTGCTAACAATTTCTTTGAATATGTCCCCGGGTTTTGCAGACATCTCGGTCTAAATGCAGAACAAGAAGAACATGTGAGAAAATACTGCAATAAAAAAGATTGGGGCGGGCTTATTCTCTATCTTATGAGCATCAAGTAAGAGACTATCTCTCGTAATGAGGAGCCCACATGATGGCGTTAATACGCTCACTCAGCTCCTCACTACTTATCTTATCCGCAAAACCTTCTTCCTGAGCGATTATTCCAACTTCGAAAGCGATTTTTTTAGAGATTCCCTTAAGCTGAGTAAATCCAGGAAAGAGAGGCTTTGCAGGGTTTTGTAATATAGGAGAATGCTCACTTAGAACTTCTGCAGCCTTATGAAACATCAGGTCAGATACTTCTCTAGATCCTGATGCAATTACACCAAGGCCTAGACCTGGAAATATGTATACATTATTACATTGAGCCACTTCGAATTTCTTACCATTGATATCTACTGGCGGAAATGGGCTTCCGGTTGCTAGAATCGCCTTCCCTTCCGTCCATCTTATCACATCTTCCGCAGAGCATTCTGCTTTGCTTGTTGGATTCGACAGAGGGAAAATAATAGGCCTTGCAACATGTTTTGCCATCTCTTTGATAGCAACTTCTGTAAATGCTCCTGATTGGGCTGAAACCCCTATCAAAATTGTAGGATGGATCTGTCTTATAACATCTTCTAAAAATACAGAGGATCCTTTTCCCCAAGAAGATACTTCAGAAAAATTGCGAGCGAATCTTTTTTGTGTTTCGTGTAAAGTGGTCATACCGTCATGAAGAAGGCCCTCTCTATCGATGATATAGAAATTCGAGTACGCATCTTCTTTTGGCAGCCCATTTTCTATCATAGTAGAAAAGAGCTGCTGAGCAATTCCCATCCCAGCTGAGCCTCCTCCAAAAATGATGATCTTTTGTTTCGCAAGAGAACTCTCTCCGGCTTTGACTGCAGCTAAAATCCCGGCTAGGACAACAGCTGCCGTTCCTTGGATGTCATCGTTAAAAGAGCAGATTTCCTTGCGGTATTTAGAAAGAAGGTTTGCAGCGTGGCGTCCTCCAAAATCTTCCCATTGCAGAAGAACCTTTGGATATCTTTTTTTGATCGCTTTGACAAAAGAACCTATGAAATCATAGTACTCCTGATCCTTTACTCTTTGATTTCGCCAGCCTAGATAGAGAGGATCTTGTAAAAGCTCCTGATTATTGGTCCCCACATCCAAAAGAATAGGTAAACACCTAGCAGGATGGATCCCTCCAAATAGCGTATACAAAGTAAGTTTTCCAACTGGTATCGGCATTCCGCTGGAGCCTAGGTCCCCAAGTCCTAAAATTCTTTCCCCATCTGTGACTACAATGATATCGATTTCGTCTCTAGGAATCGAGTCAACGATCTCTTCGATCTTATCTTTCAGAGGATAGGAAAAATAGATTCCTCTTGAATGTGTATAGAGAAGACTAAATTGTAGAGAAGCGTCCCCAACTGTTGGGGTATAAATGAGAGGAAGCATTTCTTCTAAACGATCTTCGATCATTTTATAGAAAAGCACTTCATTTCTATTCTGCAAAGAGCTTAAGAAAATGTGCTTTCCAAGCTCGGTACGTCTTTTGGTAAAATTCTGATAAGACCTCTGGACCTGTTCTTCAAGAGTTGAGACATGGTAAGGTAAAAAACCATGTAGATGAAGCAAATCTCTCTCGTATTGAGAAAAAGCTGTCCCTTTATTGAGCAGTGGATCTCGAAGGATTTGTTCAGGGGAGAGTGACTGCGGAGGAATTTCCATATAACAATTTTCCCTTCTTTTCGCTTTAAAGCCAAAAATAGGGACGAGGGGCTATATTGTCAATGGAGCAAAATTTATGCAAAAACCTTTTCTTGTTTACTCATACGAATAACTAGAAAAGTCCATGCTAAAAAGATCAAACAAGTCCCGATTGCGACATAGGACAACACCCCGGCCGCTAGAAATACCTGGAAAAACAAAATTAAGAAAGAAGCAAATGCCTTAGAGGATCTGTGGACGAAAACATCAATCACAGCTTTAGCCCTAAACTTCTCATCGGTGGACAAAGGGATGTAGAGCATTTCTCTAATTACACCAAATATAGAAAAATCCATAGCTTTGCTCATAATATACGAATAAGAAACCATTCCAAAAATAGGGAAAAACAGAACGCCTAGCGCATTACAACCTAATAGGATGGGCACAATGAAATGACTTTTCTTGAGACCCAAAAAGCGTAAGATAAGATAAGTTCCAAAAAGTTGCAAATAAGCTAACTTTAATTAGAAAAAACGGTGTGAAATATGAAGAAACTATGACTGAATTTAAAAAGCCAGAGGACAAAGAAATTCTTAAAAATGGCCTCCAGTTCATCTGATGAGTCAAAATTTGTTGACCCATTTTTTAATTTTTATCAATGTCAGTCTAGAAAAAGCGATTAAGTGACTCTGGTGTTCAAATCAAAGGATAAAGA
>JABEVM010000225.1 GCA_013041585.1 Chlamydiota bacterium | reverse complement strand
TCTTAGAGTCTACTTCTCCCATCTTGCTAGTTATGCCCACCTCGCTTCTTTTTCATTGGAAGAAGGAGTTTGAAAAATTTTTACCGAGCAAGGAGATTTATGTTCACTCGGGAAGCCTCCGCTTAAGTAACGTGGAAGAGCTAGAGAAAAAATCTATTATCCTTACCTCGTACGCACTTTTACGTATCGATCAGCCTATTTTGTCCAAAATTTCCTTTGCAGCTACTATTTTAGATGAAGCCCAGTACATTAAAAACCCTGATAGCAAGGTAGCTGAAGCAGCGTGTAGCTTAAAATCTGATTTTCGGATAGCCATGACAGGAACTCCCATTGAAAATCATTGGCAGGACCTATGGTCGATTTTCTATTATTTGATGCCAAGCTTACTCGATCCTAGACAGGAGTTCCTACTACGGACATCCAGTGGAGATGCTGCCTATATTAGAAATTGTAAAAAGAAGGTACAGCCTTTTCTAAAAAGAAGAAAAAAAGAAAGTGTCGATTTGCAGTTACCCCCTAAAATGCAGCAGATCGTTTGGGCCCAAATGACGGACATTCAGCAAAGCGTATATGAGGAATTTCTTAAAAAGACGAAACAGGGTCTACTCAAACAGGTCGAAAAAGAAGGATTAGGGGCTTGCCGCATGCAAATTTTAGAAGCGATCTTGCGACTTCGGCAGATTTGCTGTCACCCACTTCTTGTCGACCCCTCTCTAGAAGGAGATCCAAAAGTGATGAGCGGAAAGTATGAACAGCTTTTTTCCGATCTCCAAGCAGTGTATGAAGAGGGACATAAAGTGCTCGTTTATAGTCAATTTACACAAATGCTCGGGCGGATGAGAGAAGATATAGAAGAAAGGGGCTGGAAATATGTCTATCTTGATGGAAGTGTAAAAAATAGGGAGGAGCTAGTTGAAACTTTCCAAGAAGATCCGGAAACGAAGATCTTCTTACTCAGTTTAAAAGCAGGCGGAGTAGGACTCAATCTTACCGCTGCTGAATATGTATTTTTCTATGACCCTTGGTGGAATGAAGCGGTTGAGAATCAAGCCATTGATAGGGCTCATCGTTTAGGACAGCAAAAAAAGGTCATAGCGAGAAGATATGTAACGGCCCAGAGCATCGAAGAGAAGATCATGAAGATCAAGGAACATAAGAAGTCAATGTCGGATACTCTTTTCGATGATGCTATGTCTATGCAAGCTCTTTCCCTGCAAGAGTGGTACGATCTTTTTACTCAGTAAAACCTACTGTTGCTTATCTTGCTCAATAATTTCTAAAGCTGCAAATTTCAGTGTTTTCAGCCCCTGCTCAAATCCAATGGTTCTAAGGAGTTGGTCAAGGTATCTGATCTCTGTAGTTAGCTGGTCGTTGATGGACTCAAGTTCTGATATTTTTTTAATAAGGTCTTCTTGGCTCATAAGGTCTACCTTTGGCATTTCTGCCTTAAATAATTTCCTTTCTTGGTATTTATTCTAAAATGCAAAAAGCGTGCCAAAAGAAGCTAATAGGAAAAGCTAAGATAAGGGGTAGGATAAAAGAACAAAATGTACTAGTTGGTTAGGGAGTTTTTACCTAGTGTTTTGGATTCTTCTTAAGAAGAAGGGAGTGCGAACCTGATACGTACAGAATCTTCATACCAGACCCTAAAATGGTCCCTTAAACCGCTAAGAAGCTCTTGTTGAGAGGAAAACTCATAAAACCCCCTATATTCGGGGCGAAGGAACACGTTGCTTTCGTAAAAACGAAACTTCCCCTCAAAACACTGAAAAAATATCCCATGACCTTGAGCAACTTGAACTCCTGATTCATTATGGATTCCCTGAATCAGGATTTCTACCATCCCTGCACCCGGATTAGTTAGGGTTTTTGGGAAAAATCTCTCAAATGTCGCAAGGGATGATTTCGGAGAGAAGTACTGGTCATCAGGTTGTTTGAAAGGAGGGAATGGATCATTTGATACATCCTTTAAAGGGAGTACAGCCGGGCTTTGCATCATTTGTGTATGGATTACATTTGTGTGATCAGCGAGATTGATGATTTGCTTTGAGGAAATCAGAGGATTCTCTCTTACGATCTTAAGTATTTCGATAACTTCTCCTTTACATGTTCCAATCCCAAGAAATTGAAGTAGGTAGTTCTTGCAGTCTAGCACGTCATTTGCTTGAATTTTTTTAGCAAAAGTAGAGTAAAAGCTTTGGGATTGCAGCCTGCTAAATGCTTCTTCAAATACATTTGGATCGTAAGGAATTTGTATGGAGTGGGTCACTTGATGACTTTTTAATTTCATTTGCTGAAAAGAGAACAAAGCTTGCTCCGCTAGAGCAAGGCCTGCTCTTGCAGATCCATAGGAGATCGCAACAACAGCTATCCGCTCAAGCAAAGAGACGGGTTGAAAATATCCCCAAGCGAGAGCAATCCCTCCCAAAGGAATCCATATATTAGGATTCCATACTCGATCTATAGAAATAGCTGGAGGTAGTGTAAATACCTGTTCTCGAACTGCCTGCATAACAATTTTTTAGATGAAAAGAATATAGGTGGGGTAGAAAATTTTTGCCTACCGAGGAAATTTTCTCGGTAGGCAATGGGAATTTAGTTTACTTCTGCCATATCGAAATCTTCACTAGCTGAGATGATTTTCTCATCTAAAGAACGCATATCGATGTATTTCTTCTGGCTTACAGCTTCGTCATCATAGAACCAAGTTGTAAAGACACTGCCATCGATATAAAAGTTGGAAGGGCCATGCTTTCTGTCATTGAGCCAAAGAGTTTTTTCTATGACAGTATCGCCGTTTGCATAATGGGTTTCGTATCCTTCTTTTTTGCCTTCTTCGTAGCTCGTTTCAAGGTATTTAGCGCCATTTTTGAAATACACAGAATTTCCATGCAGTAGGCCAAATGCCCATTCTTCGATAGCTAAGGGTTCACCTGTTTCAGCAAATGTTTTTTTCGTTCCATGAGGAAGTCCTTTTACGTATATTGCAATACTTTCAGGAGTTCCAGAAGGATAGAAAGTTTCTCTTTTTACTATGAATCCGCCTTGGACTTCATCCTTGATTTTCAAGATGCCTTGGTTGTCTCTGATAATGCGGTGGCCCTTACCTTTAATAACTCTGGCGTCTACTTCGTTTTTTGTATTGAAATATTGGCCATCAAGGAGTTCGTTTCCTGAAAATTCCTCAACACTTAAAGGAGATCCGCTTTTATACCATACAGTTGCTGTATATCTTGTTGGCGAGACATAGGAGTTTTCCTTTATAGGCATGCCCATTGTGTCATAGTATGTTTCTTTTACTAAATCGCCTTCATTATATAGGAAATAGGATTCAATTGTTTTACTATGAGGATAAGTATGGGAAGAAGGACCATGTAGGACTCCATCTTCGTACGTTGCGTAAATAGTAACACCATCACGCAAGGTAGTAACCACTTGTCCAGGATAATTTTGCGCTTCCCATTCCTGTTTAGATATTGCATAACCGCTTTTATGCATATAGGATTGAGAAACGATTTGCTCATCTGTCTTCTTATCATTACAGCTTGTAGCTAAAACTGCTACAGTTCCGAGAAGTAAATAAAATTTGTTGTTCATTGTGTAGCCTCACTCTAGGGGAATTGTACGTTACGTTACGTTAGATGATTTATTTAGTAAAGAAATCTTTTCCGATAAAAATGTAAGTATTTTGTTATGTTCTGCTTCCACTGTTTCGAAAGAGATCGTTTTTTGCGGATCTCGATAGAAAAAACGGATCGTGACATTTTTTTTGTCTTCTCCAAGCTCTTTGCTTGTATAAATATCGAGTAGTGTTGTTTTTTCAAGATAGTGGCAAGAAAATTTCTGGATTTCTTGAAAAATTTGCGAAAGAGGGACATTGCTTTGCAGTGTGATAGTCCAGTCTCTTTCTGAACCTGGAAAACTCGGAATTTTATTGTATTCTGCATGATTCGGTACAATCGATAGTAGGGCATTGAGGTTGATCTCTGTAAAATAGATCCGATCTTCGATTTGCATAGTATGACAATGTGCAGGATGAATCTCACCCATAACACCAATTGTGATCTCTTTGTGTTTGATTTTCGCTTGTCTAAAAGGGTGGAAGTTCTCTAGATGGCTCGGCTCAAACTCTATTTCTTTTAGTCCACAAGAGAGGAATAAATTTTCTACAACACCTTTAAGATCAAAAAAATCAACTTTTCTTGGTTTAGGGCTGAAGTGGTAGGGAGCCATCTGACCTTTTAAAGCGATTCCCATGACAGATTGCTCTGTAAAATTGTCTTTATCTTTAAAATGAATTCTACCGATTTCAAACCCATGAATATCGTGATTTTGGTGCGATATATTATATTGTATGAGCTGCAGAAAACCAGGAAGAAGAGATGTTCTTAAAACAGATTGGTCGGCAGATCTAGGATGTAGTACATGGACTAGGTTCGTCTCTCCTAAAGTTTTTTCCGAGGCTAAATTGGCAAGAAAAGGACTAATTAAGTCGCATGTCATGCATTCTTGCAAGCCTTCTTGCAAAAGCTTTTGTCTGAAAAGATTTTCGAATTCATACATCGGAGCGTTGGTAATTGTTGAAGAGACATGTCTCGGAATTTTTTTGGGGATGTTGTTATATCCATATACTCTAGCAATTTCTTCTATAAGATCGATTTCAGTTTTCAAATCATTACGATAAGTAGGCGGCTCGGCTGTGAGCTGCATATTTTTTTCATCGTGGACCTCTATGTCCAAGCGTTTTAAAATACTGCTAATCTCACCTGTTGCTAATTGTGTACCCAAAATTTTGTTGACGTGAGCTGTTCTACAAAGGATCTTTTTAGAAATAGAAACATTTTCTTTCTTATCAATATATCCTTGGCAGATCTGTCCTCCTGCTACTTGCTCTATAAGAGCAGATGCCCTGTCTAAAGCAAAAAGAACCTTTTCGAAATCGATGCCTTTTTCGAATCTTTGGGCGGCATCGGTTCGTAAATGAAATGTTTTGCTCATTTTGCGAATGATGATAGGATCAAAACACGCTGATTCAATAAGGATATTTTTTGTAGAGTCCGTTACGGAAGAATCTAAACTCCCCAAAATACCTGCGAGAGCAATTGGTTTTTCCGCGTCGTTAATCAGTAAAGTTCCTGAAGGGATTTCTCTTTCTATATTATCTAAACCGATAAAGGTTTTATGAGGAGACTTTGTAGAAACTTGAATTTTTTTCCCGCTGATTTTGTCGTAATCAAAAATATGAAGAGGCTGTCCAGTTTCTAGCATGACGTAGTTTGCGACATCAACAATGTTATTGATACTAGAATGTCCTGAAGAGGTC
>JABEVM010000224.1 GCA_013041585.1 Chlamydiota bacterium | reverse complement strand
ATCAACTACCGTGAGTCTTACGGCATTTTCGCGGTCAGTGGGATTCTTTTTAATCATGAATCACCTCTACGCGGACGTGAGTTCGTGACCCGTAAAATCACCGACGGCGTTGCCCGAATCAAAACTGGGGGAGTGGATGTGTTGGAGCTCGGTAATCTCGATGCAAAACGCGATTGGGGCTATGCCAAAGAATATGTTTGAAAAGGCAGTGCACTTCGTATGGGGCAGCAGATATTGGAAACCTATTACAATTAAAGGAACGGATGGAACGGAAAAGCAAGTTTTAATCAACGTGAACAGCCTTATAAAAAGGGTCCAGAATAAGAACTCCTTTGTTGCCGAAGAAACAATTTTAGATGCTGTGAATAAGGACAACTTAGGCAGATTATTCTCTGATATTTTCCGTTTAGATTATAATCCACATGAAAATCCTGATGATCCAAAAATCCCTATTTTGGCACACTTACAAGATCTCGCTGAAGGCTTACAAGGATTTTCTAAGGGACTTCTCACAATTGCGATCCCTGTTTTAGTTACTTATTTTGCAAACTCTAACAATGTCAAGAAAGACCTAGAGAAAATGGACAAGATGGGTGCGCGTGAAATGAGGCAATATGTTGACGGGTTAGAAGGAACAATCAAATATACAAAAAGACCCTTAGATAATGGGATAGTTAAAGTTTACTTTGTTCCTAGACATTCGATGACTGGCCTAGAAATTCTTCTCTTTGAAATCGATCCAACAACTTCGAAATAATTCAATAGCTTTTTCCTAAAGTCTACTCTAAGCTATTTTCACTTCTTCATCTCTTTATGGTTCGCCTTAAGAGAAGCAAATATGGTTAGACCAATTATCAAAATCACAAAGCTCAAAGACATCTCCATAGGGATTTGTATCCACGGAGAAACCAAAATTTTACATCCCAAGAAAAGTAAGACAATCGCAAGACCGATATAAAGATAGCGTAATTGTTCCATGGCTCCAGAGATCACAAAGTACAGTGATCTCAGTCCTAAAATAGCGAAAATATTGGACGTATACACAATAAATGTATCAGTTGTGATCACAAATATAGCAGGGATTGAATCGAGCGCTGCCACAAAATCAGTAAGCTCAATCATAATAAGCGCTAAAAATAGAGGGGTAGCTACCAGCGCTTTCCCCTTTCTGATAAAAAATTTCCCATCATGATATTCTGACGTTACAGGCAGAAATTTTTGTATCCACAAGAACATTTTGCTTTCTTCTATGGAATAGCTCTTTTGCTTTCGCAAAAACTGCAAACCTATCCAAAGTAAAAATGCGGCAAAGATATAGATAATCCATGCAAAGTGCTGTAGTAAATACGCCCCCACGAAAATAAACAGAAGACGCATGATCAGAGCGCCGGCAATCCCTAAAAAAAGAATTTTATGCTGGTATATTTTTGGAACTTGGAAGTAGGTAAAGATCATCACAAAAAGAAAAAGGTTGTCCACACTTAGCATTTTCTCCACAGCGTAGCCTGTTAAAAACTGCATCGCAGCATGAGGCCCCTGCATGATGTAAATTAAAAAATTAAATAGCAGTGCAAGCCCAATCCACATTGCGCTCATTATAATCGCTTTTTTACGCCCCACAGATCTTTGTTTCTTTGAAAAAAAACCTAGATCTATAAGGAGCATGACTAAGACGCTAACTGAAAAAGTAACCCAAAGCATTGCTATTTTTTCCCCTTCTTATTTTGAACAAAACTATAAAATCTCTTCCTTGTAAAGAAAAAAATTTACGTAGCAGATGAAATATACCCTTTAAAATGATGGAATTTTATCGTGTTTTACGAGATAATTATCCCTATGTTAGTCTTAGGAATTGAAACCACTTGTGATGAAACTGCTTGTTCTATCGTAAAAGATGGAAAGCAGATCTTATCGAACGTCATTGCCTCGCAGCATGACATTCATTCTCAATACGGCGGAGTATTTCCAGAACTTGCCTGTAGAAGGCATGTCGATGTCATCTTACCAGTTATTACACAGGCTCTTGAAGAAGCAAACGTAGCACAGGAACAAATCGATCTTATCTCTGTTGCGAAGGGCCCAGGGCTGATAGGGGCGCTAGTCATCGGCATGAATGCCGCCAAAGGACTATCGATGGCTTGGAATAAACCCTTTATTGGTGTCAACCATGTTGAGGCCCATCTTTATGCTGCTATGATGAACGCCCCACTAGAATTCCCCGCAATTGGGGTCGTGATATCAGGCGGACATACTTTTCTTGTAGAAATTATAGATGTTGGATCCTATCGCCTGATAGGTACTACGGTCGATGATGCAGTTGGAGAAGCCTTTGATAAGGTAGCCTGCATGCTCGGATTTCCCTATCCAGGAGGTCCTATTATTGAAAAAATTGCAGAGACGGTCACTTCTTCCAACTATTCTTTTAAAGCAGGTCAGGTTAAAGAAAGACCTTGGGACTTTTCTTTTAGTGGGCTCAAGACAAACGTTCTTTATACCATCCGCGGTCAAGATGCAGAAAGTAGAGAAACCCTTTCTCTTAGCGAGCAGCAAAAAGCAGAAATTGCCTACGCTTTTCAAGAAACCGCCCTTTCCGATATTGTGAAAAAAACAGCTCTTGCTTGTAAACATTTTAGAGCAAAAGCAGTTTATGTAGGCGGCGGGGTAAGCTCGAATCAAACCTTGAGGAAACTTTTCCAAAGAGAGTTAAGAGATATCCCTGTCTATTGGCCCGGCAAGGGACTCAGTCTTGATAACGGAGCTATGATTGCAGGACTAGGCTACCACCTATATCTAAAGCAAGGAAAAGGCGATACTTTGGACCTCATGCCCGCAGCTCGCCTTCCCTTATTACAAGCAAGTTTGTAAAATCTCTACAACTTACTAGCAGCCTGTTCGTAGGCAACTCTCTGACACTCTTGCCTGTTATTGTACGCATCCATACCAAGTTTTTGGAATATTTTTGCAGCGACAATAGGATCCGGCGCAAAAGCCACTCCGCGCCCAACAATCATACCATCACTTAGTAATGTCTCAATTACATGTTCCGGAGTATTAAATATTTGTCCTAACTTGTCCCTTCCAGGTTTTTCTTGGACACCTGGTGTCGCATGAAAACGCATAGGGTTAGGAATTCCAGGATAATCAGGATGTACATCTTCGATCGGATACTGTGTTACAACTCCTCCTAGGAAGTCGCTGTAATCATAAGCGTTACCTTCTGTATCGATTCCTTTATGCATCGCAAATGCAACCTTGCGATAATCAGGAGAGCATAAGTTACCTGCAAAGCTCATGTCTGTCACTAAGAAGCCTCCCTGCTTTGTTCTATGTTCTTGAGAGACAGATCGCAAACCTTTAATTTGATCCGCTCCCGGAGTTGCCTGTATTGTGACATCTGCCCATTTATAAAACTCATATCCTCCTAAATACTTAACCCGAGTTGTCTCCCCTCCGTCCGCATACTTCTCATCAGCTAAGATACGAACACCTCTATCTGATCCGAGTCTTTGCAAGGCTTGCATTAAGGATAGATGCTTTGCAAAATTATCTCGCGACCTTTCCGCTGAAGACAGGTCAAAAAGAGGGATTCTAGTCATATGAATCTTGAAACCAAGAACATGTTCGGTGGTTTTTGATGCAATATCCCACATCTGCTGTGTCATTACATCGGAACTTGCTTCTTTTACATCCAATGCAACAATAAGGTTCGTTTTTTGCATTTCAGCTCGTGTAAAATATCCTTTTGCCATCTCACTACTTGTTAAGGCTGCTCGATCACCATAGGTTAGAGGAGCTCGCAGAGAAACTGCTGCCATTGTATCACCTCAAAATAAGTTTAGGTAAGGAACATCGATCCTATTTATCAGGAAATGATTAAGATTTCGATTTGTTCAGATAAAATACAAGAAAAAATTTTGACGTTAAGAGAGAAAAGCTATTGCTATACAGATTCAGTTCGTACTAGATCCAACCGAAAAACATACCCTTTTGTTCCAAAATCAGAACCTAACGGAACTTCATAGGTAGATTCGTCACTGTGAGCTCTTGCTATTCCCGAATTGGTTCTTTCTTTATACACATAATGACCTCCAGATCCCGAGTATCCTGAGTGTTCAATGACGGCGCCAATACGGTAGATACACTTTCTTTTTTCCCGCACCCCTGTGATGCCACCACTTATAGGAGTTTCTTTATATGTACACTCTCCAATCTCATGCGTAAGATCTGCTGGATGATCTGTTATACCCCGTATTTCTCCAGTTACAGTTTCATATTCAAACAAAGTAATTTCCTCGTTCTCGTCTACAGCCAAAGGAGCATCTACTTTACAATCTTGTCCTCGATCATTTTTAATATTGCGAGAAAGAAAAAGAAATAATGTTGATGGTAACTGAGTAAAACACTTATTTACTGAACATTCTATATTTTCCACACTTTCAGCATCGATAACGCCTTTAAAAACTTTTTTTTCCGAAGCATCAATGCTATAAAGAGCCATTTTAGGTTTACTGTCTGCTCTTTTCCCCTTATCTAGAACTAAATCCACATAAACAGAAGTTGTTCCATCCTCTTCTTGTTTACAGAGAGGTCTTTTATTTATTTTATCAGCTTCAGTTGCAAGAGAGGCTAAATCTAGTTTTGTGGCAGAAGACAGTTCAGCTGGGATCGTTGCCTTATAAAAATCAGGAAGCCATTCTTGGTTTCCCAAAACTGTAAATTGCGAATTTTCCGACGGTTGATAAATTTTAGTTTGTTGGACTTTATGTTCAGTTTTGAAAGACAATGTATCTAAAAGAAAAAATAAAGCCTCTGATGCATCACATTGTTGGCCTTGTGAAAACTTATATGTTCCTGTACTTTGAGAAACAGTAAGCACTTCTTGCATAAATGCCTTACAAGGATCTTCAGGTATAGTAAAATTGTCCTTCAGTTCAGTACGCAGCAAAAAAATGATGATTTTTAGAACCTTTTGCAGATTTCTCACATCTTCTCTAGACACTTCTTGTACCATAGAATCAAAAACATCGCATCCAGCAATAAATTTCAGCACAGAATTCATCCAGCACGCATTTCCAATATTTACACACCCAGCTTTGATCCCTTCTTCAGGAACTGGCGGTAATGGGGCATTTAATTGGTTTTGATACCTTTCGAAAAGCTCTGTAACATCAATCGGCGTAGTTTCGAGAAAAGAAAAAATACCTATAATATTACTAAAAACCCCAGCGATCTGCGTGGTACTGCTATCTTGATATTCCTTCCAAATTCGATAAGAGTTTTGCGTATACAAAAGACCGTGAAGAAAATTAGACAGCCATCCTTTCTTAGAAAAAGACTCCTCTCTGTAAACTGTCTTGAAAAGGTAGTTCATCCCATATGTTTGACCATCCTCCAATCCACCAAGAATGTTAGAAAGTAAATTTTGCACTTTTTTTACTGTTTCTTTGCAGGACTCTTGAAACTGACAAATTTCCGCTTTTTTAGCCTCTAATTCTCCTTTTACTTCTGAAAGCCCCTCTTCATTTTTGCTATCTGCCCAACTTACAATATCTTCCATACGCCCTACCCACTTTTCTGAGTAATAGTCAGGAAGGTCTTCTGCGGTTTTGATATTGGAAAGGGCCTTATTTATGACCTTTAAAATTCGATCTGCGCTAGTATCATAACTAATATAATGAAAAAATCTCTTTACACAGCAACTGAGATTGTTCTTAACAGAGAGGGTCCCAGTAAAGCGATTAACCGCATAGGTTTGATTATCACTTCTTTGAGGAATACAATCAGAAAGTAAAAAATATGAATTATATGAATCTATCATAATTATAAAATAAAATTAATGAAGAAAAATAATATCAAATTCAACCATAACAAGCAAGAAGACAATTAGGAAAAAAACAAGTCATCTACATAGACAAAAAGACCTTACTCCTATCCAAGCAGCCCAAATTATATAAAATTTTCTTTTCGTATGAGTAGAAGTAAAAAAGGAAATGCCTTGTTTTTATTTAAGGTTATCCTATAAACTCTAGGCTTTTTAAACTCCTAAGAATACGGTATTTTATGGCAAAAGGTGGAAGAGAAAACGTTAAATTAAAAAGTCCAGAAAGTGATGAAGTATATTGGACTACAAAGAATAAGCGCAATACGACAGAAAGAATGGAACTGAAAAAATACGATAAGAAAGTCCGTCGTCACGTAATGTTTAAAGAAGCAAAATAAGAAACAGTCATTGTTTCTTGTTTTTGCGCTCCCTTAACTCGCTAAAACGGATGTAACTTGTGAAATTTCCTTTTGAGTTGTCCATTGCGAGAAAGTATCTTATCCCCAAACGAAAACAGCTATCAATGTCCTTGATAGCGATTATGTCGGTTGGGGTTATTTCTTTAGTTGTATGCCTAGTTGCTATTTTTTTATCTGTGACAGAAGGGATAGAAAATACTTGGCTGAAAAAACTCACTTCTCTGCATGCTCCTATCCGCATTACCCCTACGCCTGCATATTATTCTTCGTACTACTATCAAGTAGATAGCATCAGCGCAGCTTCCGACTATCAAAATAAAAATATTCGAGAAAAATATCTCTGCACATCTTCGAACCCCTATGTTCAAGAAATGGACATGGAGGTTCCTCCGTACTGGCCAAGGCCTGACATGGCTCCAAGCGGAACTCTTAAAGATCCAGTAAAAACAGCTTTTACAGCAATCCAATCATTGCAGAAAAAATATCCAGACCTTCTTGTGGATGATTATGAAATATGCGGAGCAATGCTGCGCCTTGGGCTGCGAAGAGGGCAACCTTCCGCGCCTGGTAGACAACCTTCACAAAATTTTATTACCCAAGCATCTTACGTCTGTTCTTTCCCTGAGAAAAGTCCAATAGGAGAAAATCTCTTAC
Organism: Chlamydiota bacterium; assembly: GCA_013041585.1. Classification (GTDB taxonomy): domain Bacteria; phylum Chlamydiota; class Chlamydiia; order Chlamydiales; family Rhabdochlamydiaceae; genus JABEVM01. Next base: position 4,508 of record JABEVM010000224.1, on the reverse strand, counting down.
TTGCACCAACTGCAAAAGATTGTTTGCAAATTTTACAGAAAGTGGAATATGACACCCATGCTTCCATGCTAGAGAGTAAAAATGGAGAAGCGTTTTCTAAGGCAATTAAGAATGTATTTGCCTATCTTACTATTGAAGAGCTCTCTTCACCTCCTATGTGGCAAATTCCCCACTCTTTATTTCCAGAAAAAATTCACCTTTCTGCAAAAGCTTACGTTCATAAAGGAAGCATTGTACACCTTACCGTAGCAAAAGAATCTGCTAGGAAAAAAAATAGTTCCACAAGTGGGATTTTACAAGGGTTTGTAACAAAGACAGCAAGTGGACTTATTTTTGAATCTGGTAAAGAAAAATACGTTTTAGAGAATTCCACCCCTTTGTACTTAGAAGAGGCAACTTCTTTTCAGGTCAAACTCATTCAAGATTCTTTAGAGACAAGCCAAGACATAAGCGGACTCACATTTTCTGCCAAAGGCAGCCTTCAGAATACAACCATAGAAGGGACGATCTCTCTCACCGACATGGAAGTCACAAAGTGCACGTATGTATCTGAATTTACAGAAAAACCTCTACTCTCTCCACTTTGGGTCTACAGCGTAAAAGCTCCGAATAAACCAAAAGAATATCTCCTTCCAAAGGATTCTTCCGGCTCTTTCGGCATTATTATATCGAAAAATTTTCAAGATAGCGGAGCTAGGATTGGCGATAAAGGCCATTTCACCTATTTAGCTCCGACTAGCAGTTCTATCCAAGAGCAACAAATTCCAGTGTATGTAGCAGGCTTTTATGATCCGGGCATCATGTCAATTGGACATAGATCCATCTTTGCAGATGCAGGTGTAGTACGTTCCTTAAATAGCTCTAGCCACTTATCTACTGTAGACAAATTACTCTCAAACGGCATTCATGTTTGGAACTCTGATCTGCAAAAAACAAAAGATATGAAAAATGAAATTCAAAAAGCTTTTGCACAAAGCGGTATCGATAAATATTGGACAGTCACCACTTTTCATGAATATGACTTTTCGAAAGATCTTCTGCAGCAGTTTCAAAGTGACAAATATCTATTTTCCCTTGTAGGCATTATTATTTTACTCGTCGCCTGCTCCAATATCATCTCCCTTCTTGTACTTCTTGTGAACGACAAGAAAAAAGAGATTGGAATTCTGCAAGCAATGGGAACTTCTCCATCAAGTATAGCGATTATTTTCGGACTCTGCGGAACTTTTTTAGGGGTTGTGAGCAGCGGGCTTGGCATACTAGGGGCTTACTTCCTTTTACACAATATAGACACTGTTGTGCATTTACTTAGCTCTTTCCAAGGACATGACGCCTTTAACCCTGCTTTTTATGGAAACTCCCTTCCTAAAGAACTAAGCGGAACAGCTATTAAATTCATACTCTATACAACACCTTTCCTTTCCTTATGCGCAGGACTTATCCCTGCTATCAAAGCATGTCTTCTACAACCCTCCCAAATGCTGAGGAACGAATGACAAAAAAACTGATTGTAGAAGCAAAAAACATATCCAAAACCTTTTTGACACCAACGCCCCTTACTATTTTACGAGATTTATGTCTTGAAGTAGAAGAAGGGACATCTCTTGCTATTTCTGGAAAATCAGGAGAAGGGAAAAGCACATTACTGCAAATTCTAGGAACTTTAGAAAAATCCTCTCAAGGAAGTTTGCAAATTTGCGGTCAGAGTGTCACAAAAAACAACATTTCTCTTCTTCGCAACCAATATATCGGTTTTATCTTTCAAGCCTTTCATCTCCTTGAAGATTACACAGCATTAGAAAACGTCCTTTTCCCAGCGAAAATTGCAAGAAAGGATATTTCCAAAGGAAGTGAAAGCTATGAGCACGCCCTATTTCTTCTAGAAGAGATGGGACTCACTGCAAGAGCGCATTTTTTAGTGAAAACTCTATCAGGGGGAGAAAAGCAAAGGGTTGCAATTGCAAGAGCTCTTTGTAACGACCCTCCTCTACTACTTGCTGACGAACCTTCTGGAAATTTAGACCAAGCAAACTCTAGCGCCATTCATCAGCTACTCATAAACTGCGTAAAAAAATGGAAGAAAACCCTCATCGTTGTCACACACGATAAAAAACTCGCTTCCCTTTGCGACAGAGAGCTATTACTTGAAAACGGAAAATTATCAGCCCTGACACCCGAGGAGATCCCATGCAAATTCTAGTCATTGGAGCAGGCTATGTAGGACTTGTTTCAGCAAGCTGTTTTGCTGAGATGGGCCATCATGTAACATGCCTTGATATCGACACCCAAAAAATCGAAAAATTACAACAAGGTATTATTCCTATCTATGAACCGGGTCTAGAGGAAATGGTTCGCCGTAACATGCAAGCAAAAAGACTAAGCTTTACAACCAACTACGCTACTTCCGTAGAAGAAGCAAGAGTCTGTTTTATTGCGGTCCCCACCCCTTCCAGAGAAGATGGATCCTGTGACACCTCCTACGTTCTTGCAGCCGCAAGACAAATTGCTTCCTGTATGAATAAATATACTGTCATCGTGACCAAATCAACGGTTCCCATTGGCACATCACAGAAAATCGAAGAAGAGATCTCTTTATCGCTAAAACAAAGAGTCGTGCAGATCGATTTTGATGTTGTTTCCAATCCTGAATTTTTAAAAGAAGGATGCGCTGTGCAAGACTGCATGAAGCCCGATCGCATCATCATCGGCACAAATTCAGAAAGTGCAAAAAAAATCATGCAAGAGATCTATTTTGCTTTTACCATCAATCATGAACGTATTTTGATTATGGATCCTAAATCCGCAGAAATGACAAAGTATGCAGCCAATGCTATGCTAGCTACTCGGATTTCTTTCATGAATGAACTTGCGGGTCTTTGTGAAAAAACGGGCGCTAACATTAACCACGTCCGCTCAGGAATTGGCTCCGATCAACGAATTGGATTTCACTTCCTCTATGCTGGGGTAGGTTACGGAGGATCATGCTTCCCAAAAGATATTCAAGCGCTCCAAGCAATCGCGAAAGAAATGGGATACGAAACTCCTATCTTAGAGGCAGTAGATACAATCAACAGACGGCAAAAGAAGATCTTAGCTAAAAAAATTTCCTCCTATTTTTCAAACCTAGGCGGTGTAGAGGGAAAAACAATAGGAGTCTGGGGACTTTCTTTTAAACCCGATACTGATGACATGCGAGAAGCTCCTTCGATTGAGCTGATCCAAGAACTACTTCAAAGAAATGCAACCGTAAAACTCTTTGATCCTGTCTCCATGAGCAACGCGCAAAAAGTATTCGGACATTCTCCTCAAATTCACTGGTGCAAAGATGAATATGAAGCAGCGCACGGAGTTGATGCTGTTGTCCTAGTCACGGAGTGGAAACAATTTCGATTTGTAGATTTTGAGAAAATTTTGCAAAATATGCAAGGTGCTGCATTCTTCGATGGAAGAAACCAATATAAGCACCACGAAATGAAATCAAAAGGTTTTGACTATTTCGGGATCGGAATCCCCTCATAAGGAAAGACTATGACTGCTCGTGCCTGCCAAGATCAAGATATTGAAACTTTTATTTCCGAGAAAAGGAAACTCATCTCCGACTCTCTACGAGAGCTGTTTAGCGAAAAAGTAGACATAGCCGAAAAAAGTCTTTTTGAAGCAGCCTACTACTCGCTTTTTCCAACAGGAAAGCTCCTTCGTCCTTTACTTACTTTTGCGGTAGCCGAAAGCTACGGAGTGGCTGCTGAAAAAATCATCCTCCCAGCCTGCTGCATTGAAATCATCCACACGTACTCCCTCATTCACGACGACTTGCCTTGCATGGATGATGACGATTTTCGAAGAGGAAAACCCTCTCTTCACAAAGCCTATACAGAAGGTCATGCAGTCCTAACCGGAGATTTCTTACTCACTTTCGCTTTTGAGCTACTTGCAAAAGCGCCAAACCTCACTCCTGAGCAAAGACTTTCTCTAATCGAAATCCTTTCTACAAAGGCTGGATCTCAAGGGATGATCGGGGGACAGAACTTAGATATTGCTTATACAGGCAAGAAGATCGACTGGAAGATCGTAGAGAAAATTCATTTAGGCAAAACAGCAGCCCTTATCCAGGCCTCTTTAGCTTTTGGAGGGATCATCGCAGGAGCAAAAGAATCTGATATGCAGATCTTAGAAGAGTTTGGCAAACTCATAGGACTTGGATTTCAGATCATCGACGATGTTTTAGATGTCACAGGTAATGAGAAGGAGCTTGGAAAACCCGTGGGCTCTGATCAAAAAAAGCACAAAATCACGGCGGTTACAATTTTAGGTCTTGAAAAGTCAAAGGAATATGGAACCGAGCTTGCCGTATTAGCAAATAAAGAACTTAAAAAGCTCTCAGTCCCTTGCGAGCACTTAGAACTTCTCTCTAAAAAACTCCTACATAGAACTTACTAACTACTCCTCAGACTCAGTTTCGAAATGAGTCCAGTTCAAAGAAACATCATAGTTGTTTTCCTCTCCATAGT
>JABEVM010000029.1 GCA_013041585.1 Chlamydiota bacterium | reverse complement strand
GAGTACATTGATTTCGAAGAATCGACGCCACTCCTCATCGGTAATTTCTTCAAAAGGCTTCGCCTCATAAATTCCTAAATTGTTCACTAAAATGTCGACCTCAGGAAAACGTTTGAGTAAGTTTTCGGCTTCTTTCTCTGTAGAAAGGTCGCCAGCAAAGCCTTCAACTTTTGCCTTTGGGACAGTTTTACAAATTTGTTCGATAGAAGATGCAACTGCGCTCTCAGATCGTCCATTCACAATAACGCGCGCGCCTTCCGTAGCAAGTTCTATAGCAATCGCAAAACCGATGCCCTTCGTAGAGCCAGAAATCAAGGCTGTCTTATTCTCTAGGTTCAATTTCATAGCTCCTCCAAAGCTTTGTTGCTGAATTGTATCTACATCATAATATATCATTTTCTACCATCATCTAATTTATGGTAGTGGTTAAATAAATGTAAACTTGGGGGTCCGATTTTATAGGGGCAACTCAACATAATTCATTAAAAAAATGGACAAAAAATAATTTTAGATCCTATCATGTCCGGAATTTATTAACTTTTTTAGGATTGGCTTTAAGCACAGAGCTTTTTGCAGGTGAATCATCTTCTCCTCAGCACGCTTAGTGGGCTCTTTTTAAAGAGCGAGTATAACTCGTCGTGATTGGGTTATAACCTATCAGGAAGATGGTAGTACAATATTGTAGAGTTTTTTTGTGTAAAATTAAGAAGGCATTAAATGTTATTTCTACATATCGTCCTCTGAACACATGCTTAAAAAGTTTTTTATTATAGATTTTTCAACTGTTGATTTATGTCGAATTTATAAAACTCAAACGGAATTTACTCATGAAAAAATACAAAGTCACATGCTTTTTAATAATGATCTTCACCTACTGCACAATGGTTGAGGGAACTGGGTTTACACTTGCAAATGCGTACAGTCAGAACTCTAAAATACAACAAATTTGGGCAATTGATGCTATAAACAGCTTTTTTTGGAACGGGAATGAACGTGTCCTTGATGTAGGATGTGGTGATGGAAAAATTACGGCTCTGATTGCTCAAAGACTTCCAAATGGTACGGTTATCGGTCTTGATGTTTCATCTAATATGATCGAGTTTGCATCCTTAGCTTTTCCTCCCGATCAATATCAAAATCTGCTTTTCTTGACCGGAAACGCTGCATCATTGCCTTTTCACAGGCAATTCGATGTAGTTGTTTCATTTTGCTGTCTTAATTGGGTTCTTGAACAAGAAGTAGCTCTAAAAAAAATTTATGAATGTCTTGTTCCAAATGGAAAAGTTATCCTCGTTGTTCCCGAGAAAGATCCAACAGGCCTTTTACTTTTAAACATAGAATTAGCGCAATCAGACAAATGGGCTCCTTATTTTCCAGGTTTTAAAAGCCCGAACGCTTATTTCACCGAGGAAGAATATCTTGTTTTATTAAAAAACACGGGTTTTAGCAAAATTGAAAGTAAGGTCGTCACCACGGATTCCCCAATCCCAAATAAGCAAGTACTTCGTGATTTGTTAAAACCACTTTCAGTATTTATTACTCACCTCTCAGAAAATCTTCAAAAGGAGTACATTGAAGACTTAACCAACGAAGCATTGAAGTTTACTCCTATTGATTCAGATGGTACTATTCATATTGTCTCCAATAAATTACAAATTATTGCTTCAAAAGAGTGATAAAAAAAATAGCACTCAATTCATGCGGAATTTTACTATAGTCATTTGGCCAGAGCTATAAGAAGCAATCAGCATAATTGTTGTTGTTCAGGTAAAAAGAAAGATACTCTTCGTTTTTTTGATTTTTACTTTTTCGGACTTAGAGCGCTTAAAAAGAAATTTTTAGGCGCCCTTTTTACATCTAATCTCCGCAGTAGCAACAACATTCCACGCATTTAGAATAGACGGCATTAATCCATTTTACTGTGCCGGCTATCCACTCGTTATAAATTGAATCTAGTAGTAAGAACTTTATTATGGGTCACGAATTTTAAGCCCTCTACATTCCAATATATCACTTTCCACCATTATCTAATTTATGGTACTGGTTAGATAAACGTAAACCTAGGGGATGATATGGCGCGTAAGAAAAAGAAAAGAGATCCTGATGATCCTAAACCTCTCAACTTTGACAATGATGAGAAAAAGGGCCCTAGTGATCGTTTAGAAAAACCATTCACGACTCCTGAGGATCGGAGAGGGGATGCGGAAGATGATCAATACTACGATACAGAAGAAGCTTTAAGTCCCGAAGAAGTCAAAAAACGGAAAGAAGAAGGCACTTTCTAAGTGCAATCATGATACAAGATTTGATCAATCCTTTTCTGTAAAATTAACATTGATTGAAATTCATACATTTTCGATATCTTAAGAAAAGGCAGTCTTTATACTTGCACTGTGATAGGCGATACCAAATCATAAATTACTGAGGAAAAACAATGGGTAGTATGCTCTTTTTTAGTTTGAACTCGATTAAGCCTCAAAGAAATTATGATGGGGGAAGTATTACGAATGTCACATCCGATGAAGTTTCAGGCTTTGAGAACATCTCACTAGAAGTATTAAAGCTAAACAAAGGCGGATCTCTAGAACCGATTTGGCATCCCAATGCACACAAAATTGGCTATTGCCTTGAAGGATCTGCTGTAGTTTCGATTCGCACCCCAAGTAGCATTGAGACTTTTGCAATCAAAGAGGGTGATATGTTTTTTATACCTGAAGGCGATATCTATCAAATTGCGAATAGCGGAGAAAGAGAAAATAAGATCATCTTTGCATTCAATCATACTATGCCGGAGACCATGCATTTATTGAATGCTGTCTATACCTTATCCGATTCCGTATTTGCTTCCACTTTCAATACTTCTTCTAGTTTTTTTGACGGGCTCAAAGAGGCTAAAAAGTGGGATCAAATTACCAGTTCTTCTTTGATAAAAAAATCGGCCCAGGATAGTTCCAGTCCTTTTAAATTTAGTATTGCGGAAAGTGCTAAACCTATTACGACAAAGGGAGGATATCTCCAGATAGGAACAAAGGTAAGTTTGCCTACGCTAAAAGGGTTAGGAATACTTCGATTTGGCTTAAACCCTAAAGGAGCTGTTGAGCCGCACTGGCACACAAATGCAGGAGAACTCATTTATATTGTAAAGGGATCCACTCGCATTACAGTTCTTTCTCCTGATAATTGTGTTGAAGTTTTAGAAGTTAGAGAAGGAGAAGGGGCTTTTGCACCTGCCTCACATTTCCACAATATTGAAAACATAGGCAATGATGAAGTGGAAGTGATCGCTTTTTTTAGCCATGCTGATCCAAACTATATTGGAATCGGAGAAGTTATTGGCTCTTATTCGAATGAGGCCTTGGCTTCCATTTTTCATGTGGCGCCAAATTATTTTGACTCACTCACAAAACCGAAACAACCTCTTGTGATTGTTCCTATATAGGCCTTGTGAGTTCATCAAGCGGAATATTCTATTAGAGTTTTCCAAGTAAAAACAAAATAAGAACGATGATTAGGATCGTTCCTAGAATCCCACTAGGACCATATCCCCATCCTGAGCTGTGAGGCCAAGCTGGGATGGCTCCAATAAGTAATAAAATCAAAATAACTAGTAATATAGGGCCTAACATATGCTCACCTTTTGAAATGAGCGTTTTTTATTTTAGCTTTATCTCAATTCAAGAATTACATCTAGAAAATTAGCTGAGCGTTGTATCGGACGAGAAAAAAATAATTCTATTCCTTGCTTTGTTAATGCAGCGTTAATAAAATTCTCGTTTTTTTCTATTTATGTACAACACAATACAAACTCGGCAAAGAATCCAATGAAGAAACTTTTGATAAAAGTCTACTTTTCTATTGTTTTATTAACTTTCTCTTTGAGTGCAAAAGAATTTCCGGATTTAGGTGGAATATTGGATCTCACTTACCCTGAAAGAGTATCTAATCATATTTTTGTTCTGACAAATCCAAAATCCGGCAGTCATTTATTGATTAACTCCATCATGAAAATCGCTAAGAATCCTGTGAGAATTCGTCTTCCTCTTTGGTACTATTTACATGATCCTTCGTGTTATAACCCTTATAATATAATGGATTGTGAGCTTGATTTCTTGAAACCAACTATTTATTGGCATCATGATGACCTCCCTGAGTTAATTCCTTTAAACGGAAACTCTAATAAATTAATTTTCACCTCTAGAAATTACAAAGAAAACATTATCAGCAATATAATTTTAACCCATAAATTGGATCTAGCTAAAGGTGATGGCAGTAAAATTGAAATGCTTTTTTCTACTGAGATTTTTCATCAGGGGGTGATTTTTACAAATTATATGAGACGATTACAGATTTTTGATAATTGGGATGAACGATATCGATGTTTAATAAAGTTCGAAGATCTGACAAATCATCCAGCAAATTTCGTTCCTGAGCTCATGTCTTTCATAGGAGATGACTCTAATTACGAG
>JABEVM010000223.1 GCA_013041585.1 Chlamydiota bacterium | reverse complement strand
GGATTTAGCTATGATTATTCCATATTTAATGAAAATTTTCGCTCTTTTAGTGAACTAATGCACTTTTCCTGGAGGCAGAGTCCTTGAAAACGGGAAAAGTAGTCTAATCTCTACTGGATTAGAGTTTGAACTTCTTCCTGTAGTTGGGATTTTTGGTCATACCGCAAGTGGTTCAACCTTGTCATAGCTTTTGTTTACATGTAGTTCATTAATGAACCTAGACGCCGAGAGGAAGACTAAAAAATAGAAATTAACTTTCTTCTCTATGAATCTTGTTATAGATCTCACGTTTTGGAACCTGTCTATGTTTTGCAACAGTTTTGATCGCTTCTTGAAGCGATAGACCAAACTCTTCTTGCAATTTTTTCACATGCTCTTCCGGTGTAAGCTCTTCTAGAGAGAGCTGCGCATGGCTTTGATTAGAAGGGGAGAAAAGGAGGACGATTTCTCCTTTAAGAGGTTTTTGTTTAATTCTATCTAAAAGTTCTTCAGCCGTTCCGTGTAAAATTTCTTCAAATTTCTTTGTAATCTCTCGAACAATGCAGAGTTTGCAGGTTGGGATATGTTTTGCTGCAAGTTCCAAAGTTTTTTCAATACGGTGCGGCGTTTCATAGGAAATGGAGGTTCCTGGGTAGTAGAGAATTTCTTGGAAAATCTTTTGCAGATCAGAGAGCTTTTTGGGAAGGAACCCGATCATCTGAAATTTTTCTGTGGAAAGGCCGGAAAGGGTAAGCGCTACAATTGCGGCGCAAGGTCCTGGAATGACTGTGTAGGGTAAATCATGCAACCTGCAAGCTTGAATCAGATCTTGACCTGGGTCGCAGATGCCAGGAGTTCCTGCATCGGAGATCAGGGCAATGTTTTTCCCCTCGCGCAAATCTTCAAGGATCATTTTTTCTTTTTCAGATTCATTGAACTTATGATAGCTTTTAAGAGGCTTTTGAATTTTGTGGTGCGCAAGAAGGATACGGCTGTGTTTGGTATCCTCGCATAGGATGTAGTCACAAAGCTGTAAAATAGTTAAAGCCCTGATCGTGATATCAGCGAGGTTGCCTATGGGAGTTGCTATAAGATAAAGCACAATGATTATGTGTTTGTAAAGGTGGCACTCAGATTTGAACTGAGGATGGGAGCTTTGCAGGCTCCTGCCTTACCACTTGGCTATACCACCGTCAAAAAATTGACTAAGATTATGCTTTATCTATAGAATATGGGCAATGGAAAAAATATTTATACAGGCACTTATGAAAACGAGATATTTACAAGATATTGCAAGTGAGCTTGGACTGCCAGGGGTTAGCTTCCCAAATCCTATAAAAGGGTATAAGGCCGATAGTCGAAAAGTAGAGGAAGGGGACCTCTTTTTTTCCATAACGGGGCAAAGAACGGACGGGCACCTGCACCTTAAAGAGGTGGCAGAAAGAGGGGCGGTAGCCGCTGTAGTTTCAAAAAGCTATCAAGGTGAGGACTTTGGCCTACATCTATTTTATGTGGATGATGTTCGGGATAGTCTACAAGAGTTAGCCAGAAGAGCCGTGCAAAATCGCAAGGTGCCTATTGTCGCGGTCACGGGATCAATTGGAAAAACAACCACAAAAGAATTTATTTCCCATCTTCTTTCTGCCAAATATAGGGTCGGAAGAACACCGGGAAATGCGAATTCCCAGGTTGGCTTTCCACTCGCGCTACTATCAATGACAGGCGAGGAGGAAGTTTTAGTACTCGAGATGGGAATGACAGAATACGGTCATATTCAAAAGCTTGTCTCCATTGCCCCACCTGATATTGCAGTTGTTACCAAAATAGACTTTGTTCATGTCGACGCTTTTGAGGGAAGAGAGGGGATCTCAGAGGCAAAAGCGGAAATTTTCTCCAGTCCTAAAACACGGCTAGGAGTTATCAATATACAGGCGATGCAATTTTCTTCTCTTGCCGAGGCAGGCGACATTCCAAAAATAACCTACGGTTTTTCTGACGCTGATTTTGTGGTCGACGCCAAGACGCAAGAGTTTTGTGATGACAAGGGACAAAAGATGCTCATAGATCTGCCTTTTACAGCAACACATATGACAGAAAATTTTCTTGGAGCTGTAGTCGTGGCAAGAGAGCTTGGCTTAAGCTATGAAGAGATTAGAGAGCAAGCTAAAACCCTAGCTCCTTTTCACCTTCGGTTTGAGACAGTGGAAATAGATGGCGTTACATATCTTAACGATTGCTATAACGCAAGTTTAGAGTCTATGAAAGCTGCTTTTGTAAATATTCCTAAAAATCTTTCCGCAAAAAGAAGGATCGCTATTTTAGGGGAGATCAAGAATTTAGGGAGTTTTTCTGAATTTATCCACCAAAGTGTTGCAGAAATCGCAGTCAATCACTTTGATCAATTTATCTGTTATGGACAAGGGTGCTTAGCAATGGAAGAGACTTTTGTCAAAAAAGGGCTTCCTGCGAAATTCTTTTCAGATTTTGCACTTTTGCAAGAACATGTAGAAAAAACGGTTTCTTCTGGAGATTTTGTCCTTATCAAGGGATCGAATGGCAATCAATTGTGGCGTTTACTCGAATCGAAAAAAATTTGATTTTTGAGAAAGTAGAAAAAGATCTACAATCGGGAAAAACAATGCGTACCATTACGATTTACGACCATGATCTTTTATTTATTTCAATTTTTGACGGTGCAATTAGGATGGAAGATTCCTAGTGTATTTACGTATTCATCAACGCGGATGATCTTAGCTGCTCTTACGACTTTGCTCTTTACGATATTTTTAGGACCTCGGTTCATTAAAAAATTATACGAAATGAAAATTGGACAATCTATCCGTGTGGAAGACTGTCCTCTTTTAGGTCAACTTCATGAAAAGAAAAAAGACACCCCGACAATGGGAGGAATTTTACTACTCTCTTCCATGGTCCTCTCTTTATTTCTTTGGATGAATTGGAAAAGTTCTTTTACTTTAGTTCTATTAGTTACGACAGTTTGGCTCGGATTTATAGGCGGATATGACGACTATTTAAAATTAAAGAGGAAAAGCCCAAAAGGGATGAGCGCTAAGACGAAATTTTTATTACAAAATACGTTGTCTATTTTGCTGGCTCTTTACTTTTTATGCCCCAGTCTAACTGCGAAAGTGCAAGTGGGTGACTATTTTGCTCCTCCCTCGGCAAAAGAGTTGAACGTAGGAAAAGACGACAAGCCTGCTACGATTCAAACCCTTTCTACGCAAGCTTACATGACAAGATACTATGTTCCTTTTTGGAAGGATCCCGTTGTGATCTTTTCGGGCTTTCTCCTATTTATCCCTTTTCTCTTTAGTATCTTTATTATTACAGGGTCTTCCAATGCAGTGAACTTAACCGATGGGCTAGATGGACTTGCATCGGGATGTTTACTTTTTGTTGCAGTTGTTCTCTCAATTGTCGCATTTTTATCTAACAATATTGAAATTTCACGCTACCTTCACATTTTGTATATTGAAGACAGTGGAGAGATCGCAGTCTATTTGTGTGCGCTTTTCGGAGCATGCTTGGGCTTCTTGTGGTACAATGGATATCCGGCTCAAGTGTTTATGGGAGATACGGGATCTTTGGCGCTCGGTGGTATAATTGGTGTTTGCGCTTTACTTCTTAGAAGAGAGGCTCTTCTTGGAATTGTAGGCGGAATCTTTGTTGCGGAAGCAGCTTCTGTGATTTTACAAGTGGGGAGTTATAAACTGCGAAATAAAAAAAGAATCTTTTTATGTTCCCCGCTCCATCATCATTTTGAATACAAGGGCTGGCCGGAGACAAAAGTTGTTTTGCGATTTTGGATTGTAGGTCTGATCTTGGCAATTATTGGTTTAGCTTCTTTAAAATTTCAGTAGGATTATGCAAAAAGTTCTTGTAATTGGATTGGGATTAAGTGGAAAAGCTGCAGCCGAGTATTTATTGACCGGCGGATATGAAGTTTTTGGGTTTGATGACAAGCTTGCTTGTCAAAATGATCCGGAAATAAAAATTACTTTAGTAGATCAAAACGATCTTTCTTTTCTGGAAGAATGCGCTTTTGTTGTAGTCTCACCCGGAGTTCCCAGAAATCACTTTTTATGTAAAAAAGCAGAAGAACTTTCTTTAGAGATCATAGGGGAAGCGGAACTTGGGTTTCGCATTCTTCATAAAAACTATCCTAAGCAAAAATGTATTGCGATCACGGGCACGAATGGAAAAACTACAGTAACCCTTCTTGCAGAGCATATTTTACGCTACTGCGGTATCAAGGCTAGAGCTTTAGGAAATATCGGGACGCCATTCACTTCGTATTTGCAAAATGTGGACTCGGAAGAAATTCTTGTATGTGAGCTGAGCTCTTATCAACTGGAGACAATGACCTGTCCTGTATTTGATTCTGCTGTGATTGTAAATATCACACCCGATCATCTAGACCGGTATGCTACAATGGAAGAGTATGCAAAGTCAAAAACATATGTCCATAGATGCCTCAAAAAAGAGGGGATTTTATTTGTATATGAGAATTGTCTAAGAGATTTCCCTAAACTTTTTGAGAAAATGAATACGATTACGTACGGAGTTTCTACAAGCTCCCATTTTTCTACAGATAAAAAATTCCTTTATAGACATGCAAATCCATTTTGCATCCTTCCGGAATCTTTCGAAAAACTAGGTATCCATGAGAGTGAGAATGCTCTCGCAGCCTGGTGTGTAGTCTCTATCTTTGGAATTTCTCCCGATGATTTTATTTCTGGGCTGAGTACTTTCACAAAACCATCGCATCGAATCGAGTTTGTGAAGACAATCGATGAAGTTGCTTATTATGATGATAGTAAAGGGACCAATGTCGACGCTGTGATCCAAGCTGTCAAAGCAATGCAGGGACCTGTCGTTTTGATTGCAGGCGGTGTAAATAAAGGATTTCCTTTTACGATTTGGAAAGAAAGTTTTATGGGAAAAGTGAAATATGTGATTAGTATAGGGGAGACCGCGCATTTGATCTCTCAAGAGCTCGGAGATGAATTTGCCGTATCAATTGCTTCCTCTCTTGAAGAAGCCGTAGAAAAGGCTTCTTCTATTGCGTCTAAAGGAGATTGTGTGCTTTTATCTCCAGGATGTTCTAGTTTTGATATGTTTCGAGACTATAAGCATAGGGGTCAAGAATTTAAACGATGTGTAGCCGATTTAGAGAATAGGAGTAAAAATTATGAGTCGTAAAGATACCATTATTATCGCAGTACTTATCAACGTGGGATTATTGATTGTTTTGTTTGCAACTTCAATCTCCTCTCAATCGGAACAAACGATTGCAAAAGCGACTCCGACACAAGCGCCAGATCAAGCCGAAGTTGCGTACTCCTCACCTGCTCTTTCTGTACGTCCATCTGCAGTAGCAGATGAAGTTGACCAAGTTTTGACACAATATTCTCTTCCTGCACAAGTAGCAGAGGCTCCAGTTGTAGTCGCATCTATTGAACCTACAATTTCAAGTGTAAAAGTAGAACAAGAAGTGCCGGCGCATCAAGAAAGTATTTCATCGCCTATTGAGACTGCGTCTGCAGAAAGACATGAGTCCGCTTTTGTAGAAGTGACTGTAAAAAAAGGGGATGTCTTAGAAAAAATTGCGCGCATCCATCATTGCAGTATCGAAGAAATCATGAAAGCAAACCAGTTATCTAGCAGCAGATTGCGCATTGGACAAGTGCTTAAAGTTCCACAAAAAGGTGCGAGAGTAAAAGAGACTCATGTAGCTAAATCAACAGCAAGTGCTCCAGCTACAAAATCTTCAGAAAGCAGCTCTACTGGGAAATACTACATCGTGAAACCAGGTGACAATCCATGGACAATAGCAGTAAAAAACCATATGAAAGTGGAAGAGCTGCTTAAGTTGAACAATTTAGATGAAAAGGCTGCTCGTCGTCTTAAACCTGGAGATCAATTGCGTATTCAATAGTACGTGGTTTAATAGTCTATGAATCGCTATATCTTTACTTTTTTATTTTGCGTTCTTCTCATTTTTTCCATGGGACTTCTCATGGTATTTAATACAACATCTGCAGAAGTTTTAGACAGATCTCTTGCCCAAAGTACCCATTTTGGGCTTTTTAAACAGCTCTCTTATGCATGTATTGCTGTAGTTTTAGCAGCTATCGTCGGGTATTTTGGCTATGAAAGTCTTTTGAAATATAGCAAGGTCTTTTTGTGGATCGGTGTGGTCTTTTTAATCATGGTGTTTGTTCCGGGAATCGGCCAGCAAATTAATGGAGCGCATAGATGGATGCGTTTTATGGGAATTTCTTTTCAGCCCTCTGAATTTGTCAAATATTTGATCCCTTTATTCTATATTGAGCAGATTACAAAAAGAAATGAGCCGCTGCGTCTTAAATCATTTCTTATCCTCTTAGCAACGGCAGCAATTCCCATTGGTCTTATTTTGATTGAGCCTGACAATGGAACAGTCGCTATTATTATTGCAGGTCTTGTGGTGCTCTTTGTTTTAACAAGGATTAGATGGGTTTATTGGGCACTGCCCTTACTCGTCTTAGCAATTATTGGGGGCCTAGCAGCCTCTCAGATGAAACACGTCCCCGATCGTATTCGAGTCTATTTACATCCTGAGTCAGATTTACGGGGCAAAGGTCATCAACCTTATCAGGCAAAGATTGCAGCGGGTTCAGGACAGCTTTGGGGAAAGGGGCTAGGCGAGAGTCTGCAAAAGCTCGACTATCTTCCTGAAGCGCGCAGTGATTATATCGCTGCAATTTATGCAGAAGAATTTGGATATGTAGGAATTTTGGCTTTACTTTTTCTCTATATGTTGATCGGCTACTTAGGCTTTTATATGGCAAGTTGTTGCAGAGATATGAGAGGTTTTTATGTAACAGCGGTCTTTACCTTTTTACTTTGTTTTCAAGCTTTTTTAAATCTAGGTGTTGTTTCAGGACTACTTCCAAGTAAAGGAACAAATCTTCCCTTTTTTAGTCAGGGAGGATCTTCTTTGTTTGCGAATTTTATGACGGTTGCTGTAATTTTAAATATCGCACACCGCTCGGGGAAAAAATATGTCACAAAAAAATGGTCGAAATAGAATTCTTATTGCAACAGGTGGGACAGGTGGTCATCTTTTTCCAGCACAAGCGCTCGCTCGTGAGTTTTCCAAGGGTCATCCTGATAGCGAGATCCTTTTTGTAGGAAAAGGACTCGGTAGTAACCGATGTTTCCTGCGATCAGAGTTTTCTTTTCAAGAGGTTTCAAGCGCTTCGCTTTCCTTTAAGAAAAATTTTGTCTCTTCTTTTCTCGCAATTTTGCGAGGGATTAAACAAAGTTATAAAATTCTCAAAGAATATGACCCGAGTATTGTGGTCGGATTTGGAAGCTTTTATTCATTTCCTACCCTTGTAGCTTCCCTTTTCAAGAAAGTCCCTTTTATCCTGTTTGAACCGAATGCTGAAGCAGGAAAAGTCAATCGCTTATTTTCAAGATGGGCGAAGGTCACAGCGATTCAATTTTCTGGTGTGGCTGAAAAACTAAAAGGAAAGATCTTAGAAGTACAAGTTCCTCTTTGGCAAAAAGAAGACCAAGTCTCCTTAAGTCAAGAAGAAGCAAGGTCTTATTTTTATCTCGATCCCGCTAAAACAACACTTCTTGTTTTTGGAGGATCGCAAGGCGCTGCTGCGATTAACCAGCTCTTTTTGCAAGCTGCCAAAAATATGCATAAGAGTGATCCTGATTTTCAAATTATTCATATTGCCGGTGACTCGGAAAAAGCGGATGAGCTTCGTAAAGAATACGAAAGGAGCGGGATTTTAGCTTGCGTTAAACCTTTTGAAGAT
>JABEVM010000222.1 GCA_013041585.1 Chlamydiota bacterium | reverse complement strand
TAATTAATAAAAAACATAAAAGGAATTAATAATATGTCAGCAAACAATTCAATTCATAAGACGCTTACTCCATCTCAGCAAGCCAGCCTAAAAGAAGGTCTGTGTAGTTTTGGGAGAAATTTAGTCCATAGTAAGCCAGTACGAACAATCAACTTGGAAAGAAAATTCTTTGGACTTCCTCTTTCTGGATCTGTTTCTCTTCCCTTAGATGATAAAGTAGTAGATTTAGAAGTTTTTCTTGGAACTTCAACAGCAGATACTACCTCTTTTGAAGGATCTAAAAAGCCTTCACTCAAAATGGTGGCGGCGCAATGGAAAAAAGTAGCTTACAAAACTCAAGAAGAAAAGGAAAAGCTCGTAGAGACAGCTCTTAGATCAGATCCGAGCCAAGCAGAAAAATTACGCCGTGACTTGGCCTATATTGAAGTTGCTGCGGACACTCTTTACAATCAGTGGGTTTTTAATCATTTAAAATCAGCTCTTTTAGCAAAGGCTTCAGCTTTTGTCTCTTCTACTCCATTTATAAACCCAACAACCTATGAGGAGATCGAGATCAATGCAGAGATGAAGATCTTAATCGAGACTCTTTACAGTTATACAAGATCAGGTGAAACCCTTACTGCTGATTCCTGGATTGTCAATCTTCTTCTTCCCAATTATACGAAAGAAGAACGCGAAATCATTCTAGATTACATGTATGCAAAACAAGAACCTGTTGATGTTGATGCAAGCTATACGGCTTTCATGATGTATGTAGGTAACCCAGACAACTATAGATTAGAAGTTGTAAAAAAAAATGGTCACAAGTTTCTAAAAGCAATTGAATTGCATCCGCTACAAAAGATAGCAAGGTTTTTCTATGATCCTATGGATTGGGACGCAATTGGAAGTGTTTTCTCTAGCCCGCGCGCTCAAAAACAATTACAAAAGCATTTAGAAAAAACAAATCAGTCCTTGTTAACCCCTGCGCATTATGAAGCCGTCGCAGACTTTACAGCTCAAAAAAAATCTGAAATGGAAAAATTAGCTGCTGTAGAGGCCCATGAAGAAAAACTAGATCGACTTACAGAACAAACAATAGAAGAAGCAGAAGGAAAAGCTAGCCTAGATGATACTGATAGTGAGGCAATACTGACGCAAATTAAAGAGGTATATCGCACTAAAGTTGAATTGAATGAAGCTGTAGTGATGGAATCAGAAGACATTGAAGAAAAAGCTTTCGCTTTTTCAAAAGCTCTTCTTGCCCTTGCAATCCATACTTCAACTTATATAGCAATTAACACAATCACAGTACAGCTACCCTATCTTAGAGAAGATGCTAAAGAACACTCTACTACAGCTAACGTATATGGTTCTGCTCAAAGAAAAGCAAGAATACAAGCTCTAGAACAGGAAGCAACTCGTAAAGGAATACATATCTCCGCTTTAGATCATACACGTCCTTTAGTGAAAACAGATGAGGCCTCTACTGAAGAATTATGCACAAGTTTATCTGGCAGCTGGAACCAATTTGCCGAAAAAATCAGACCCGTAACTCCGGGTGCTGCGTCGGTGCTTAGACAAATGGCGCAACAATTAAGAAGCCCTGAGACGGTAGCAGAAATGACAGAAGTAGATGTCCAAGAAGGCTTTGATCCTAGAATTGAATCTTCCGAAGAACCTATGATGGCGGCTATTACCCCTCAAGCTCAAACTCCAAGACTCCCAGGACAAAAGAGCGAAACTTTAACCCGAAGTCTTTATGTTTTTGGAAGAGATTTGGGTCAAAAAAAACCGAACCCAACACTGAACACAGAAAGAAAAGTATTTGGATTCTTTCGAAGTGAAAGCGATTCTCTTGTTCTTCCTGTGGAGGACAACGTTGTCAATTTGGAACAACTTCTTCAAGATCAAGGATTACTGCCTACAAGCGAAGAACCTCTCAGCATTGAAACAGTTGCTGAAATGTGGACAGCGGTAACATGTAAAGATAAAAAAACAAAAGCCGGCTTGCTCGACGCAGCTCTAAAAAGAGATTCTAGCGATGCGCAAAGACTGCTTTATCAATTAGACTATATTGAAGTTGCTTCAAATACTCTTTTAAACCAGTGGTCTTTCAATCGTCTGAGAAAACCTATGCTTGCAAAAGCAAGATCCTTTATTCAAGGGTTACACTTTGACAATCCTTCTTCTTATAAGGAAAGCGAAATTGATTCTGAATTAAGCAACCTGATTGATGTCCTATATAAATTTGCATCTTCGGATAAGAAAATTTCTACTGATTCATGGATTATGAATGTTCTTCTTCCTAATTATACGCAAGAAGAGCGTCAAGATATTTTAGACTACATGTATGCCAAAAAAGAACCTGTGAATATGGATATGAGCTTCCAAGCTCTCTCTAAATTCAATAGATTCCCTGGGCAATATAAATTAGAGGTTATGACAAACATACATGGTGAAAAATACCTCCGAGCAACAAGCTTAAGCGAACTTGAGCAAGTAACTCAATTCTTCTTTGAACCAACAGATTGGAAAGAAGTCGGACGCATTTTATCGAATCCTTATGTTCGTAACCAACTAGAAGCGAAACTAAACCAAACAGGCAACTTAGACGCTGATTTGCAAATGTTCAGAACTCTCAAAGAGTTACAACTAGATGTTGAGTGGTATACCGATCATGCTTTTGAAAGAGGAAAAGTGGATGATTGGCACAACGAAACTGCTCTTGCTAGAGAATTAGCTGAATTGGAAGATGAATTTAATGAATTGATTTCGAAACCTCAAGAAGAAGTTGTTGGAGAGGATGTTTTACGAATAGTGCAACTAGGAGC
Source organism: Chlamydiota bacterium (assembly GCA_013041585.1). Classification (GTDB taxonomy): domain Bacteria; phylum Chlamydiota; class Chlamydiia; order Chlamydiales; family Rhabdochlamydiaceae; genus JABEVM01. The sequence continues at coordinate 8,690 of JABEVM010000222.1, read as the reverse complement.
GGCAATGAATGAAAAGAAAAAACAAATCATCGCTAGTGCTCCTGAAGGATATGTTAAGGCTCTTGAGAAGGCAAATCGAAAACTAGAACGATTTATAGAAAGACATAACTTCGCTTCGCATGAGATTAAAGATGTTGACACTATGATTCGCACTCTAGAATTGAAACTAAAAGGTCAGCTTCCAAAAGATGTTATGGAACGTAGATGGAATTTCTTGGCTGGAAAAATCAAGCCTTTTGCTCCCGCTACAGGTCACATGATTTCTCATGTAACCACAATGATCTCCAGGGTCATGGGTACAGTAGTAGAAGATGATGCATCACAAGCAGACGGTGTCTCAATGAGAGCACAAGATGATTGTGATGAGTATGCGGCTTCCCTACAAGAAGATGCCTTATATGATGAAGAGGATCCATCAAATGACCGTCATAGAATGGATCCAGCTGATGTAAGCATGGATCCAATAGCAGAACGACAAGCTGTCTTAGATGGGCAGCCGGTGGTCGAAGAGCTCGTCGTCTAAATCAATATAGGCTGTGGCTCTTTTGCTAAAAATTGTCCAAGCTTGCTTACTGCAGAAATCTCTTTGGTTTCTGCAGTATCATATTCTTCAATCATCTCCCCTTCTTCCATAAAATAAGCCCTATCAAGAATCTGATTTGCTAACGCCATATCTTGCGTTGAGATCGCAATTCCCCTGCCACTTAGGCATAGCTTCTGAACGATTTTGATAAACAGCTGCGTGTTTTCAGGATCTAAAGCAGAAGTAGGTTCATCAAATAAAAGAAAAGAGGGATTAAGGCATAGCGCTCTAGCAATTGCAACCCTTTGCTGTTGCCCTCCTGAAAGCTCGTGAGGCTTTGCGAAAGCTAGCTTCTCCATATCCAAAGAATTTAGTATCTTTTCCACCTCTCCATACACAGATTTCAGCTTTTGGCCCGTATGTAGACTGAGCGGCTGCGCGCAATTATCCAAAACATTCATGTGAGGGAATAAAACAAAGGACTGAGGAACAAATCCAACGATTTGACATCGCAGTTTAGGAGAGATTTGATCTAGCCTTTCCTCTTTATATACAATTTCACCTTGGTACTTCTCAAGCTGCGCTAGACAGCGAAGAAGAGAAGTTTTTCCAGATCCGCTTTTTCCAAGAAATAGAGAAATCCTTCTACTTGGAATCGTAAAAGACAGGTCTTTGAGAATTAGCTTCTTTTTGACCAAAGATACATTTTTAACGTTTAACATAAGCTATTTTTCTCTCTAGTTTTCTTGTTATGATATTGATTACACCTGACATACACAGATAAAAAAAGGCAACTGTCAAGTAGATCGGCACGGGCTCCATTTCACTGGAAACTAAGTTCATCCCGATCCGAGTAAGTTCTAGCATCCCGATGGAAGAGACAATAGCCGTACTTTTCAGAAGGGAATCGAGTTCGTTATTAAATGCAGGTAAAACGTTTCGCAGCATTTGAGGAAGGATGACATACCGCAAACTCTGTAGCTTGCTATATCCTAGGGTAAACGTAGACTCCCACTGCGAAGCGGGAATGGAGTTAATCCCCGCTCTTACAATCTGAGCTACATATCCTGATGAGCAAGTCCCAAGGGCGATCACAGACGCTGGGAAAGGATTTAAGTTAAAGCCTAAAACATCAGGCAGAACAAAGTAAACGATCAGAAGCTGAACAAAAAAAGGAACTGCCCTATACACAAAAGTAATCCCGTCTATAAAAGAAGAAAGCAAGGGCACGCGCAGACGATGACAAGATAGGACGCCAAAGACAAGTCCTATTAGGAAACTGAGAAGCGCTGCTAAAAGCAGCACTTCTATTGTCATTAACGATCCTCGCAGTAACAAAGGAAATGATTTAGATAAAAGAGTGATATAATTTTCCATTCTATCCCTTCATATTCCATTTTTTTTCTAACTGCGCAATTTCCCCTTCAAGGGTTAGCTCTTCAATTGCTTTTCTAACCTCGTTTGCAAGCTCCTGATTTGCTTTGCTTATGCAAATCCCATTCCCTAAAGAATGTTCTTCTGGAGGAAGAGGGATGTTCACAACTCTAACTTCTGGATGCTGAGCCGTAATGCGAGGTAAAAGAGACGGGTCAATCATCATAGCAAAAGACTTGCCATACTTGATTTCCATAAGCGCTCCTGAAACGCTATCGGTAAATTTCAGGTTGATATTTGGAATCCCCTTTAAGACACTTTCTTGATAAGAACCTGCTTCAACACAGACGGCTTTTTTTGGATCCTTTCCCAAATCTTCTAGCGATTTGATATCCGGAGCCTTTCCCCAGAAAAGAACAGGCATTTCCACCACTTTCTCACCTTGGTAATAGACCATTTCTATGTTCTTCATCCGCTCATTTGTAATCGAGATAGCCCAGATGAGAACATCTACTTTACCTTGTTGCAAAGAGATCATAAGGCTTGGCATACTACCGCAATCCTTGATCACAAGCTTTCGGTTTAGTTTTTTTGCTAAGAGTTCTGCTAAGTCGATATCAAACCCTTCATACTGCCCTTTTGCATCTAAACTTACATAAGGGGCATACCCGCTTGTAGTTCCAACTACAAGGGGTTTATTTTCTTGATTAGGAGGGCTTTCCGCAAAAGTTTTCATAATCAAAAAAAATGGAATACATAAAAATAATAATTTTTTCTTCATAAAGTCCTAAAAAATAAATGTGGGTTAAAAAAAAAGCAAAGCCGTAGGACGAGACACTAAAAAAATGATTTAGCGCTTACGTCTTACGTAAAAAATTAGCTATGATGGAAACGATGATGAGAATGGCAAGGGGAAATAGAAAGAAGCATAAATAGTGAATAACTGTTCATGATATACCCTCCTTGCTTGTAAGGATGCCCCTATTGTACTAAAGCTATCCACTAAAAAGCAAGGAAAAGAGCTCTCTTACATGAATGGGAGTGAATAATAATGGCAATCTTTTTCAAATAATTCTATTCTAAGCCCTATTTCACCTCTTTTGGACATTTTACTTATGATACACATAAGACCTGCTAAAAAATCGGAAATTGATTGGGTCAATACGTGTTACGATGAAGTGGAATTTGTTCATTCAATATTTGAAAATGAGGTGATCGCAGTAGCTGAACTTGAAAGGCAAAGAGCTGGACTTGGGCGTCTAGTCCGAGTAAATGATGCAACCCTTGAATTAGGCGGTATCTATGTATTTTCCCCCTTTCGAAAAAAGGGAGTTGCAAAAGAAATTGTGCAATTTCTTTTACACCAAGTGAAACCTACACAAACAGTATACTGCCTTCCCTTTGGACATCTGATCTCTCTTTATACAAGCTTTGGATTTGCTCCCTGCGCTAGTCCTCAAGAGGCACCAAAAGAAATCACTAAAAAACTGCAGTGGTGCAAAAAAAAATATCCTTGCGATACACTTCTTTTACAAATGAAAAAATAAGAATCTTATGAAAATAAAAATCCTCTTATGTATCTTTTTATGTTATACAAACCTTGCTGTATCTAAGGAGCTACCTAAAATGTTTACTGAGTCAGAGTCTTTTAAAAGAGCCCACATAGGTATTCATATTATCGATGTAGATACAGGCGAGGAAGTATATTCTAAAAATGCAGAGCAATTCTTCACGGTCGCCTCTTTGCAAAAAATCCCTTTGAGCGTCGTTGCCATCTCCGATCTTGGAGGTAAGTACTCTTTTAAGACCGATTTAGAATATGACGGTACTGTAGATCAAAAAGGAGTGCTACATGGAAATATATGGATTAAAGGGGGTGGAGACCCAACCCTTTCTTTGGATGTATTTTCAAAATGGTACGAAGAATTAGCTAGAGAAGGAATTCATAAAGTCGATGGCAAAATTATCATCGACGCAAGCTCTTTCGAAACTACCCTCGCCTCACCTTATTGGCATTTTCAAGATTTAGGAAACTATTATGGAGCAGGAGCCTCTTCTCTCTCTATCAACCAAAACCTCTATAAGGTCACATTTAAGCCAGGGATAAAAGAAGGAGACCCAGCAACTGTTTTACAAATCGAGCCGACAATTCCAGGTCTTGTCATTCATAACGAAGTAACTACAGGTCCTGCTGGATCAGGCGACAAGGTCTTCATTTATGGCTCTGAATACTCCCCTATTCAATTTTACCGAGGAACTGTCCCCATCGATGAACCCACACTCACGATAAAAGGATCCATTCCAGATCCTTCCCATTTTTGCGCAGCGACCCTTTCTACAAAAATTGAGGCGCGTCAAGGAATAGAAGTACGTAGACAGCCTTTAGATAGTACACCCCGAAGAAAAATCATCTCCAGCACCTCTTCTCCTTCTTTACATGATATCGTAAAAGATATGAATCAATTCAGTGTGAATATCTATGCAGAACATATTCTAAAGGCTATCGGCAATGGAAAGGCAGATGAGGGATCGAAAAAAATAGAAAAATTCCTAGAAAACTTAGGCGTCCCATCCCAAATGCACGACGGTTCGGGTCTTTCTCGAACGAATCTTTTAACACCTAAAGGATTTACAACTCTTCTACAAGAAATTCGGAAGAACCCTCTATATCAATCAGTGTATGATTCTTTCCCTGAAGCTGGGAAACCCGGAACACTTCAGTCATTTCCTCTACCCTCTCATGCTGCGCTACGCGCAAAAACAGGCAGTATGCGCAACATATATAATCTAGGAGGATATCTTACCTTAGATTCAGGTAAAGAATATGCCTTATGCATATTCTTCAATAACTACCCCGGTTCTGCTCAAGAAGTTCGAAAACAAATACCTCTGTTTTTGCATGAATTTATTGAAATGATAGTTACCAAGTAAATCATCAAATTAGTGTGGCGCGCCCAGTATATCTTGATTTAATACGATGAAAAATGGCAATCTTCTGCCGTTTTAATTTTGGACGCTGCTATGGCACTGACTACTTCCCTACACCAACCTCAAGAAGTATATTACAAGTATACTGTCGCTTTTTCTAATACAACTACGCAAAATCGTTTTGTCGGCAGCCTAGAATTAATCGCAGAAAAAAGAGCCTCTAATATCAGTTTAAAAAGCATTCTAAGATTAGAGTGGAGAAATGGGGATTGGTTTTTATCCCTAAAAGATCGCGTTTCTCCAGAAGCTGATCAGAATACAATTCGCATTACCTCTTTTTCGTTTACAAACAATATACTCAACGTGTTTTATAACAAAAAAGTTGATAAAAACGAAGATTTTCTCATCCCCCTATCTTTACAAAACAATTCCGACGATTCATTTGAATTAAGGATGCATAAAATTGGTTGCGTAGCATTTCCACTTATTCACCTAATAGAAGAAAACGACATTGTTTTATCTAGTCCACCATCTTATAGATGTTACAAGATCCAGTACTCAATGATCGCAATTGGCCAAAGCCAAAGACCCTTAGGAACCCTTGAACTTACTGCCGAAACGGTAGCATATGCAGGTCTAAGTCATGCAATAAAAGTGGAGTTAGAAAATGGGATTTGGTATCTCAGAGGTAAAACTCTAAAAATACCAGACAATCAGGAATTCCCTACGGTAAAGATAAGAAATTTTGCTGTTCTTAGACTGGATAGGATAGTTCATAGTGAAAAACAAGATCTTAAAGATAATAATGAATTGAATGTCCCTCTTTTTTTCCAGGATAGGTTCTCTTCTTTATCGCAAATAGCTTTTGCACTAATTGGGCATTCAGTACAGGTAGGAGAACAATTTGTTTCCTGTACCATGACGCATAACAGAACCTACATCGTACCACTAATAGCCTCAGAGGAATCTATCGGAGTTGCACCCTTCCCCTCTATCACCTTACGGCAACCCACTCTACCTTCCATAAGGTCAGTATTTCCAGATTTATTTCCAAATGAAAAGTTGAATTGAGCAACTTTTATAATTTACTATGCAAATGAACTTTTTCTGAGCTTTGTTCAAACTCCATAGCTCTCATGCGAAGTGGTAATAACAAAGACTCTACATGGGGCCTCAATTCATCCACACTTTTCTGCAATTCTGCCGGAGGAAGGACCCTGCCACCAAGAAGCATTTTTGATAATACCGTCATTTTCACACCGAAATCCTTTTCTCTAGGATTTGCATGAAAATGCTGATGATGATGCCAAACCGACTGCAGGCGTCTACCTGTTCTATGGATGTGATAGCAATCAGCTTCTCTCTCTTTAGTATAATGCTCGTTTAAGGCGCTGGCATACAAAGAAGTTTCAAGGTATTCCCATTTTGTAAGGGAATAGAAATTTTCTCTATGTGCTTTGGGAGCAATCAGAAAGTGAACAGCCGGCTCGCCTTTTTTCAAAGGGACACCTAAAGGAGCATAGTCGTAGTAGACATTCACATTTCTTCCTTCAAAAATAAGCTGTTTTGCTCTTTTTTCCGAATCGCAGAAAAAATCTTTTCGAGTCTCTTCTACTTTGTCAGCTTCTTTTACAAATGGCTGGGAAAAAATGGCTTTACGTGGCTCATAAAAAGCATACTCCCTTTGCACTTCAGATGGGGAAACAAAATATCCACCAAAATTGACCCTCATAAAAAGTCTGAAGCTACGTTCAAGAAAAGAGATCCTGCTGAGCACAGAGAGCTGAGAGTCTGGAAATGGGATCATCTCCCAACGAAATTGTATGGGTGCTCTACCAGCAGCTTCACTTTTTGCAATAACGAAAAAGTGAGTGATCCCCTTTTCTTTTTTCCAAATCGCGGCCACTTTCTGAATCATGTCGTAGCTTTCAAGATGCGCCTCGTCTGGAAGAGCTGTGGATGCATGTTTTGACTCTATCCATAAAGATCCAGGTAGTAAGCGCTCTTTTGGAATAACAACCTGCATGTGATCCCCAGAATAGAGTAAGGGAGCTGCATTTGTTTCAGTTCTCGATATAGCTGGAAAAATTCCGTATGTAGTCGCAGCTGCCATAAGCCCTCCTAAAAATAGATACCCAATGATTTTCTTTTGGAATATTTGTGTAAGCATAGTTATTAAAAAAACAAAAATAATAACATATGTCTTACTAAGAAGATAGATTTTTTAGATTTCCCTTTCTAAAATAGAAAAAGAAATCTAAAAATTTATTATACAAACAAGATTACAATTTAGATTTTGGAGCGTACACTTGCCAAATTCTCGCGAGAAACCGCGACCTTAGTTTTTCATCAGGGATTAAATACACCGCTTTGAGAGCTAGATTTACATTCTCTTGGGCCAGGACTTCATTTTCCGGAGTACCGTCAAGTTTGATTTTGGCAATAAAGGTAGTCGCCAAACGTGCCAAGGCCATTGATTTCCTCTTGGAATCGGGGATCTCATTTGCAGCTTCTACAGCTTTTGTAAAATCACCCGAAATTTCATGTTTGTGAACTTGTTTTTCTATGGCAGCTGAAATCCCTTTTTCTACAAAGATACGTTGCGCTTTTGGGATATGCTGCATAGTAGCTATAGCTTTTGCAAACTCTTCTTTCTCAATCAGAGCTCTGCATATATGGGAAAAGGCTGCGGCGCTTATATCTGGATCTTGAATTCGTTTAGCCATTTCTATCGATTTATCAAACTCTCCTTCTAAGGCTAAAGTTCTGGAAAGGTTACTCCATACCCTATTCTGATTTGGAGCGTACACTTCCCAAATTCTCTCGAGAAATCGCGACCTTAGTTTTTCATCAGGGATTAAATACACCGCTTTGAGCGCTAGATTTACATTCTCCTGGGCCAGGACTTCATTTTCCGCAGCGACGTCAAGTGTGATTTTGGCAATAAAAGCAGTTGCTATACGTGCCAAGACTATTGATTTCTTCTTGGGATCGGAGATCTCATTTGCAACTTCTATAGCTTTTGTAAAATCTCCCCAAATTTCATTATCCCGAGCTCGTTTTTCTATGGCAGCTGCAACCCCTCTTTCTACATAGATACGCTGCGCTTTAGGGATATGCTGCAAGGTAGCTGTAACTTTTGCAAAGTCTTCCTTTTCAATCAGAGCTTTGCATATATGGGAAAAGGCTGCGGCGCCCATATTTCTATCCTGAATTCGTTTAGCCGTTTCTATCGACTTATCAAAATCTCCTTTTGAGACAAAAATTCTGGAAAGGCAATCCCATGCCCTATCCTGATATAGCTTTGTATTAAATGAGCTAGCAATCTCTAGCAAAAGTGTAAGAATTTCTTCTGTTAGAACATTTTCCTTCTTTAGTAAATCAGTGCAAATATATCTAAACGTAGCGATCCTAACCCCTTCATGAGGTATGATTTTTGCTTTGAGTAGAGCTTTTACATGGTTCGATAAAGAGACTTGGTATTTACTATAGTTCCCTATTAACCCTGACTTCGCACTCCCTTCACCATCACCCGCAACAACTAAAGCGGATTCCTGTAAACCAGCATTCGTTACGCTCCCTATAGCCGAGAAGACCATTTGGAACACGTTCCCTGCCTTTGACCCGCACCACGCAGCCACCCCCCAGATTCGTGAGGCTGCCCAGCCAGTGCGCGGAGCTACTATATTATGAGCTTTTACGACTTGTCTTCCTGTAAATTGGGCTCCAGCTTCAATATGTCCCCCATCGATGGGATTTTCTTGAATACTCAACACCCTTCCCCTTGCAGGTAAAGAGCTTAAGAACCCTGAAAATGAGCCTAGTGGACCAGTGCGATTACTTGAAGACATGCAAACCCCTGAAT
>JABEVM010000221.1 GCA_013041585.1 Chlamydiota bacterium | reverse complement strand
ATCTACAATCAGTACTCTCGCTTGCGGCTTACAAGTAGCGGTTCAATTCAACCTAACAAAAAAATCACAGGCTTCGGATGTGATCAAAGTCGCATCCCTTGTAGTGAACTTTGCAGCTTATATGTGGACACAAGGAAAAGTTTCAGAGTATACACCTAATCCTTATAGATTTCTCAATAAAACATAGGCGTCTTTCTATTGACGTGCTGGCTTTATTTGACGGGCCTTCACGCAGTTGTCGTTTTGGATGTTAACAATCCTTACAGGTGCTTGGGGTTGCCTTTGCAAAGAGAAAGATAAAGAAATAGGTACAGTTGTGTCACAGTTTACAAGGTTTATTTCCGGGATTACGAACTCTTCCTCTAGTAGGACTACTTCTCAAGTCGGAAATTCTTCTAGCACAGAGAACAAAGGTTCTCAGAAGGCAGTTTCTCAAATTGCCTCTCAAAGTGTGCAATTTATGAATCGAGCTGGATCCAGGCTATTAACGGCGCTTGATGTGATTCCTAAAGAAATAATGATAGAGAGGGAAGTGGATTTACGAATCATTCGGCAGCCAGGCAATGGAGATTGTCTTTTCAATTCTTTTATCAGTGGGCTTCGCTTACTAAAAGATGTGTTTGGACCCAAATGGAAATTTGGATGGAAATCCAATGAGGAAATTGTTCCAGTGCTTCGTAAGCAAGTTGCCGATTGGATACGTCAAAATTGGGATGATGATCAGGTAAAACAGGCTTTAGAAATTTCGGTTACCGATTTTAAAGATCAATATAATCAAGATGTGACAAGAAAGCTTGATGCAGGTGAAACAGTATCCGATGAAGATTTAGCTAAATTAACGGTAATCAATTCTATGGCTTTACCCGATTTGATGAAATCCTATACTCGGCTCATTGAAAAGAAGGGTTTTTTTGGAAGCAATGGGGAGATTTTGGCATTGTGCAGGATCTATGATGTGTCAGCGCTCATCCACTGCAAGGTAGGCGATACATATATAACCAATCCTGATCAGCAGTTCCATCTTGCAGAGGATGGGGAAAATAGACCTCAGATTCACTTAGAATACAATCCAGGAAAGCGGCACTATTCTACCATAGTTCCGAAAGAATATTGGGAGTCTCCTCTTCTTGAACTTCGAAAGATAGACCCTAATGCAAAAAAGCTCACCTCTGAAGAACTTCGTAAGTTAAATTCACTACTAAGTCAAATGTTATGAGTTATCCTCGAGGAGGCTTTATCTGACGAGCCTTCACGCTTTTCCCATTATTGATGTTAACAATTCGTACGGGGTATTCTGGATCGCCGCTATCTTCCAGTCTTAATGGGAAAGGGGTTATCCAAAAAGAGGTGTAGGTCACATCTTCAGGGGAAACTAGGTACATCGAATCGTCGCTCAAAATGAGCTTTGTGCCATTGTCTATACTTTGAGAAAGATAAAGGCTTGCCGGTACTTTTTTTTCTTCCTCTTCTTTTCCCATATCTGACTTTAGAACAAAATTTTTATCAAGCCAGGTTTGCAGGGCAAGTTTTTGTTTAGCGTTTAGTGTATCTACTCCCGTTTCGTGTTGATCTTCTCTTGACATCACGTCAGTGAGAATGATCGCTTTGGCAAAAACTGAGGAGGAGAGAAGGCATAATAAGATACTGGCATATTTGAAAAAAGAGCGCTGCATAGTATTTCCTTTGTTACATTTCTTCGGGATATACCATTTTTAACGTATTTCGCAAAGACTTCAGTGCTTTTGGATTATGATTCCTTGCATTTGTAATCTGCTCTGCTTTTTTTAAATGGCTCCAGGCTTTTTTGTAGTCGAATCTTTCCATAGAGAAAATAGATAGATAATATTCTACTACACAATAACTCGGATCGATCCTGTGGTATGTTTCTAAGACTTGCGACGCTTCGCTTACTCTTCCTAATTGCAGCCAAGTTGTTGCCAGTTGAAAAAGTCCGGCTCTAAATTTTGGATAGTGGGCAAGAATTTTCTGCAACTTTTGCTGTTTTTCAATAATCGATTGTCTACTTTCATCCACTCGCAAAAAAGCCATTTTTAGTCCTTCTGCATCGACCTTTCCAGAAAGATAATCTTGCGCAAGCGACTCAGGAGATACGGCATCATCGAAAGTTGTATATTCAATTTCTCTGAGAAGCTTTTCCCCTTCTGTGACTTTGCCAATGAAAAGATAGTTCATACCAAGGAGCATTTTGAGGAGAGGATCGTCTATACAAAAGCGCTGGGCTTTTTCATAAAGCTGTACAGCAAAGCCGTAATCTTCATTTGCCCAAGCAAGTCCAGCATGGTTGAAAAAAGCCATGCCGATGACTTCTTTGATGGTATTTTGCTGTAAATTTCTTGTATTCACCCCAAGGTAGACCTCGGAGGGAAGATTGATACCTCTTGCTGTAGTTTCAATGTTGATAATGGTATCGCCTTCTCGGTAGCGGACATAAATGTGCCCTGGGGGTGTGATCACTTCCAAAGTGAGATTAAGCCTTTGGGCAAGGCTTAAATAAATAATAGAAACTCCTAAACACACCCCTCGTCTGCTATCTAGAACCGAAGGGAGGAAAGTATAGAGGTCGATCTCTTTATGCTGGAGGGAGTGAGGAGGAAATCTAAATTGCATCTCATGAAAAATGAGACGGTTCATCTCTTTGATAATCCGTTCGGGGTTTTTATCACCTTGGAGTCGGATGAGAATTTGGAGCGCCATCAGGTCTAAAGAGGCCTCATATTGCCTGATCTCATCACGAAAATTTTCATGGTTTTCGAATTGACAAAGCAGCAGCCCTCTTGCCAAATCGATCTCTTCAGTCGGTAGATTTTCTACTTCATGAACTGTCCAGACATGAGCTCCTTTGAGTTTGCGATTGGGAAGGGAAGAAGAGATTTTTTCGATAAGATTTAGTTCTTCTTCCTGTAGAAGGATTGGAGGATCAAATGTCTGACGTGTAATAAGGGAGACGATGGCGTCAATGTTTATGCTGGGGAAAGAAATGTCAGTGAGATCTTCTGTGAGGTTTTCTTGTGTAAGCAGCTTCCATACATGGGAAAGCGCTTCTTTGCCCTCGGCCGTATCCTTATATAGTTCATAAAAAGCAAGCTGCTGTGTTAGGGAAAGGGGATCGAGGCTGCTATATAAAGTGGCAATGGCGGTTTTGGGCGAGGGTCCTTTTTCCTCTTTGCAGCTACACGGCGCAAGCTTAAGTAAAAAAACTGCGAATAATAAATAACACACAGAATTTCCTTTAATAAATCATATTCTAATCTAGAATACTTGATATTAACTGTAAATGTATTCAATTTTTTTAGAAAAAATAATTTTTTGTATTTTCTGCGATAGCGGTATATTTTCTGCGATCTGTTCTATAGAGGGCAGAATACGATATGTCCAATTACTCGGCAGTAGAGTGCCTGGGACGTTGATCCGCTCGTCCTCGAGACTTAGGTGTACAAGCTCTGGAAATAATCCTAAATATTCTTGGAGAAGATTGATATGGAACAAGCTATTTGTGTGATGGCTTTCCCAAAGAATTTGTACTCTATATTGTGGAAGAAACTTTTTTTGATATTCCCAGCCTTTTGAAGCGGAGTAGGCTCTAGCTTCGTCCTCTCTATCCCTCCACCAAAGATCTAGTGTTTCCGAATCATGGGTTGATACAGATGTCATGCTCAAAGAAGGGTATTCATGAAGGTCATAAAAATGGCCATCTTGTTTCCAAGCTCTTTCCCAACGCATGATTTTAGTTCCGCAGATCCCTAACTGTTTCATGCATTCTCGAATATCATCGGAAACGTTTCCTAAATCTTCACCAATAGGAAGCATTGGAGAAGAAGAGATGAGCATAGAGAGAAGCTTTTTTCCTTGTGGAATCCAAAGGTCTGCATTTTCTGGATAGTATTTTCCTTCTTTGCTGCTTTTACCAAAATGAATGCCCCAAATTCGGAAGAAACCGATTATGTGATCGATACGATAAATGTCATAGAAGTCTGAAGCGACGCGCAGCCTTGTTTTCCACCAGGCGAAATTTTGTTTTTCCATCTCATCCCATTGAAAGATAGGAAATCCCCAATTTTGGCCTTCGTTACTATAAGCATCAGGGGGGGCGCCGGCAGAGAGGTCTTTGTCGAAAAGCTCAGGATGAGACCAAACATCTGCGCTATCTGGACTGATCAGGATAGGAATGTCGCCTTTGAGTAAGACGCCATGTGCATTGGCATATTTTTTTACGTACGTCATCTGCTGAAAACAAAGATATTGCAAAACGATGGGGAAAACCATTTGAGATGCGTATCGTTTGAAAAGCTCGGTAAAACCAGCTTCAGATAGATTTTGCAACTCGCTTGGCCAAAACTTCCACTGGCTTTGTCCTAGTTCTTCTTTCAGAACTTTGAAAAGAGCATATTTTTCAACCCAAGGATTGTTTTTTACAAATTCATGGAAAGAGTTTTGTTTGTATATTTTTTTGTGCACGAGATCGACATAACTTCTTAGCCAATGAAGTTTATGAATTTGTACGATATGATACTCGACCCTTTGCGACTCGGTTAGTTTTCTTATCTCAGAAAGCTTAGCTTGCATCTCTGGCAATTCATCAATGTAGGGCAGTGCGTGAAGAGAGAGGAATAAAGGATGGAGCGCGCAAGATGACTGAGCGTTATAAGGACTTGGATCAGAACCTGTATCATTAAGAGGAAGGAGTTGAATGACATCGAAGGGGATTTTTTTACACCAATCGATGAGAGGGATCAAATCGAGGTATTCTCCAATGCCACAACTTTTTTTTGTATGGAGCGAGGAAAGAATAACATCGATCCCGTGCCTTTCTTTAATTCCAAGCTTCTTCCAAATTGGGCCGGTTGGGCTACTTAGGAGTTCTTGTTTACTTTTTTCGGTTTCAGTCATATTAAAAAAATTGTGAGCTTTCTTGTGTAATATTTGGAATTTGCGAATTTCTTATAGCCTCATACCAGTTATTCCCAACAGTTATACATCTTTCTAAGACAAGACTTATCTCTTCTGCGGAGATCGTATTTTCAACATAAGTATAAAAGCTTAGAGAATTGTTTTTTTCTAGATAAGCAAAATTGCCAATTCGTGAAGAAAAAAAGTTTGCCTTTAACGCCTCTTTGAGAATATTTTCTCGGAATTTTCCTGCTGCAATTTCTGCGATAAAGCAAACAACTACTATTTTTTGTTTTACTAGATCGTCTTCGATTTGAATACGTAAGTTATGGTTGATTTCAAGAAGACAAATACGCCCTTCCTCTGCATGCATAGGAATGTTAATAATACTCCCGATTTCTTGAAGTAATTTTTCAAAGGATCTCATAGGTTACTCTTTATCCTTTTTTTCTCTTTCCTTTTCTTCTTCTTCCCTATCTTCTTCTTCAAGTTGTTCATCTAGTTCTTCGATCAGCTGCATAAATGTCGTTAAAATATCCTGTCTATGTTGATCATTACGGAACAATCTTGGAGCTACATTCCTGACCGCGTCGCGCATGTGTGTGAAGATGATGATCTGGGCTACCAGTTCTTCACTGATCCCTAGCTCAACAGCAAGCTTTAAGGCTTTATCTAAGGACGGGTAGCGCTCTTGTAATAGTTTGATGAATTGCTTAGCTAGCATTTCAAAAGTGACTCTATTCGGCAGAGAAAGGCCACTGCGATCAAAAGTGGATAAGATCATGCGTATGCGCAACTTAAAAAATCGATAGACTCCCAAAATGGCTTGCAAGGACCTAGCTTCTGTGATCAGCCTATGCAATTCTGCTCTAGAAATAGAAGGGCCCTTTGCTTTCAAATCTTTTCCTAAAGCATGGAGTAAAAAGAAAATTACAGTACGCATCTGTTCAAAAGCGTATTGAGAACATAGCTCTTCAAATAAAGTCAGGGGATCTCTTGGATTTCCTGTAATATCCCGGTACATGTTGCGCAGCTCTGTTGGACTGCCTAGACCTTTTTGTGCAAATTCGAGCGCTTCTGCGCTAATATTTTTTCCTGCTTTGATTTCTCTAGAATAAAGATCGTTAAGATCGTTTTTAGCTCCCTGAACAGCTATTCTGAGCTCACTGCCTGTAGTTTGAAGTAGGAAGTCGAGAGCTTCATCAGCCAGAGTAAAATCTGGATATAGGCTGAGCACCTTCCGTAAAATGTCTTCTTTGGAATCTGAATCCTTGATTTTTTCCCGAAGAAGAGAAAGGTCTTTACTTTGGAATTCTGGATTTTTTCTTTGAAATTGTTCGATGACTTCTTCTGTGCTTTTGACTTCACCTATTTGCGCTTCCGACTCAACTTCTTGCTTTTGCTCCGGCTTCACTTCTTCTTGCTTTGCGGGCATACGTCGCATGCGATCTTGGAGCGGGACAAAACGTCTTGCCACCGCAAGGGGATTAAAAGTAGGGTTGAGCATTTCCGAAGTTTCTTGCGCGTTTGGCCTTTGTACGATAGGTAGAGAAGTGAGATTCTGTAATGCTTGAGATGGGGGAACTTTTCCGTGTATAGGGGTGATGCCGCCGATATTGCTGATGGAAAGAGGATTAGGATCGCTCATCGTTTATTCCTAGGTTAACTGGATCCTTCCTAATGGCTGTATGCGTATCTCGGGGACGATTTCTTGGTAGGACACGACAGCCATTTCAGGGTATTCTCCTTCGATCAGCTTACGCACAAAACGGCGCACGTCGATCGCAGTGAGTAAAATAGGAGGCTGTCCGCCAGTCGGCGTTGGAACAACAACTTTTCTAAAGGCTTGAATGATGAGCTGCACAGAATCGGGGTCGAGGGCTAAGTAGGAACCTGCGGATGTTTGCTTGATCGCTCCACGTACCATGTCTTCAATCTCAGGATCGAGCAGATACACAGAAATAACAGATTGTCCGAGCGAATATTTATAGCTGATATAGCGCTTTAAGGAAGAACGTACATATTCTGTAAGAAGAACTGTGTCCTTTTCAGTCTGAGCCCATTCGCTCAAGGCTTCAAGGATGGTGCGAAGATCTTTAATCGAGACTTGCTCTTGGACAAGCCTTTTAAAGATCTCTGTAAGCTTTTGCAAGGGAATTAATCTTGTCACTTCTTTGACAAGATCTGGATAGGATTTTTCAATGAATTCTAAAATTCCACGCATTTCTTGGATGCCGATGAAATCACTCGCATGCTGGCGATAGAAGTAAGAAAGATGCAAAATCATCACTTCGAGCGGCTTCCAGTATTTTATACCTGATTTATCCATGATCTCTTGGTATTTCATCTCTACCCATAAAGAGGGTTGTCCAAGAGAGTTTTTTGAAGTGGTGAAAGGTAAATTATAACGGCGTAGAATGTCGGGGTTTTCATTGGTAAGAAGACAGCTTTTAAGGATCTTTCCTTTCATGATAGGAACTTCATTCAAAAAGATCGCATACTCATCTTTTTCTAAATTCTCTGAATCGGTACGTACATGAACACCTGGAAAACGTACACCAAGATCTTGATAAAGGGCGTGGCGCATTTTTGGGATCATCTCTTCTACTAAGCTCGGGCCCTGTTTCTCTTGTTTGATAAGAGCTGAAAGATCTTTGCCAATCTCTAAAATTACAGGTAGGGTAAGAGCGTATTCATCAACACCACCACGGATGACGGCATGACCTTCTACATCTGTTTCCATAACCCCGGTACCGCCCAGGGCTTGAGCACTTTTTGCTAAGGCTTTCTTACTTTTATTCCACGTGTAGTAGCCGAGGCCTCCAATCACAGTAGCAATAATGATAAAGATGGCGGTCGGGAACCCTTTGATGAAAGACATGGCAAAGATCACGCCAGCTGCGATCATAATTGCGCGTGGCTGATTTAACAATTGGGTTGAAATTTCTTTTCCAAGATGGCTATCTTTCTTCTCGCTGGAAACTCTTGTTGTTATAATACCTGCAGTAAGGGAGATCATCAGTGAGGGGATCTGCGCAATCAAACCGCCACCTATGGAGAGCAGTGTATAAATTTGCGCTGATTTGTAAAGAGTCATACCATGCATGGTAACCCCAATAATGAGTCCTCCCACGATGTTAATGACTGCGATGATAATCGAAGCGATTACGTCTCCTTTTACGAACTTCATGGCGCCGTCCATAGCCCCATACAGTTGACTTTCTTTGGTCAGGGCTAATCGAAGCTCTCTAGCTTGGTTTGCATCGATGACACCACTTCGCATATCCGCGTCAATGCTCATCTGTTTTCCGGGCATAGCGTCCAAAGTAAAACGCGCTGCCACCTCAGCTACCCTTTCCGCACCCTTTGTCACCACGAGGAACTGCACGATGGTGATGATCAAGAAGATGATCGCTCCCACGACAAAGTTTCCTCCGACCACGAAGCTTCCGAAAGCGTGGATGATATGACCTGCATCGGCATGCAGCAAAATCATACGTGTCGCAGAAATTTCGATACCGAGTCTAAAGAGTGTTGTAATCAAAAGAACGGATGGGAAAATAGATAAGTTAACCGCTTTTGGGATATAGAGCGCGACCATCAAAAGAGAGACGGATACAGCAAGGTTAACAGCAATTAAATTATCTAGAACGGTTGTAGATACGGGTATGATGATCATCATGATGATGACGATCATAAAAAGTGCAAGTAGGAATTCACTTGATTGATTGATGGTATTGATAATTCTATCGCTAGCTAGATACCTGGCTGCGCGATCTATAAACTTTTTCATTGAAAGATCCCCAAATTAGTCTCTTCAGATGTTTCCATTGCTGTGATCCATTGTAAAATCTCTGCAACCGCTTGAAACGTTTCTTCTGGAATATATCTACCAATTTCTCCTTTCTCGAAAATAGTCTGCGCTAAAGTTACATTACGCATAATAGGAACATGGTAGTCTTGGGCTGCTTTAATGATCAAATCTGCCATAACACCTTTTCCCATGGTGACTATTCGCGGCGCTGGTTCCTTGTCTGCAGAATATTCGATAGCTACTGCGATGTGAACTGGATTTGTAATCACCGCTTTAGCTCTTTTTACTGCAGGGGGTCCTTCTTGATAAGCGACTTCTTGCGCTGTCTGTTTTCGCTTACTCTTAATATGGGGATCGCCTTCTGTATCCTTAAACTCTTGCTTTACCTCGAATTTTTCCATTTTCATTTCTTTGGCAAAATTCTTCTTTTGGTAAATCAAGTCGATCACCGCCACTATTAGAAAGAATATTCCCACTCTTACAATAACTTTTAATAAGAAGTCACTAAAAATTTCTGCAATTGCAGGAACAGGAAGTCCAGCTGTAGCCACAAGTTCAGGAAGACTATTCCAAATAACTGTATAAATGAGGATCATAGCCCCCGTGATTTTGAGCAGAGACTTTAATAGCTCAAAGATCGTTTTGAACTTGAACATCTCTTTGATGTTCGTGATCGGATTGAGCCTTTTCAGATCGAACTTAAAAGCCTCCGTTGAAAAGACGGGGCCGACCACAATAAAGTGTGTAAAAACTCCAAAAACTACTGTGATGATCAAAATCGGTAAGCTGGCATTTAAGATGACGTCGAAGGCTTGAAGGATGCTGCCTGAGAGTTTAGACTCCATATTCGTTCCCGATCCGATCGATCGGAAAGTAGAAATCATATAGGTTGCTAGAATTTGGAACAGAAATCCTGCTGAGGCAAGCGTTGCCGCCATAGATACGATGAAGGTGACAGCGGATGGGAAATCTTGTGCTTTGGCAACTTGCCCCTTTTTCCTTGCATCACGCAATTTTTTTGGGGTTGCCTGTTCGGTTTTTTCTGCCATCGAGCTCCAAAGAAGAGGATCTGTTGTACAGCTGCACTTTTGTACAGTTTTTTCTGTACTCTAGCGAAGAGGGCAGGAGGCGTCAAGAAAAAAATTGAAAGAATTAATTGTGGAAAAAGAGAATCACATCGCCATCTTTTACGATATATTCT
>JABEVM010000220.1 GCA_013041585.1 Chlamydiota bacterium | reverse complement strand
GTTCAAGGTTGTTTTAAGGAGAAATATACAATTACTAAGGAATTAATAAAAAAGGGAATGGGACCAATTTTTCGAAGGCAGCCTAATGAATACGATATTTTTTTCGATCTTGAACAGAAGATGGAAAAGGATCATCGGAAAGAAGGATTAAAAAAGTTTTTCCAAATTTTTATGATTCCATTCTCAACCCAAGCTATGACTAAAAAAGGGTTAAAAGAGCTAGAAAAACTAGGAGAAATACATTTACTTCCTTTAGTAAAAGAAGAACTTGGTATAGCGATTTCTGAATCATAGAGTTCAACGAAAAATTGTTATACAAAACCTGTGTTAGCAGATTTTTAAAGCAACACCTTTGCGTTAGATGCAGGGCTTTTGGAGACGTATTAATGGATACTGGTGAATTTAAAAAAATGTTCGGTGAAATAGCTAAAGAGAATGGGTTCGAGAGAGCTTATGAAGGATGGTTTAGGGAATTTGATGAAGTTATTCATGTCCTTGATCTCCAGAAATCAAATTTTGGATGTTATTACTATTTAAATATTAAGTTATTCATCCAAGGAGTGTTTGGAAATATATATGTAAAAAGCAAGAAGTTAGTAAAAACAGATTGTGGAAATATTTTTCTTCGTCAACCCAATAACTATTCAAAACTGCTCAATTTGGATATTGAATTAGCAGATATCGATCGTAAGGAAGGATTAAAAGAAATGTTTCGTGATTTTATTGTGCCATTTAGCAGTAAAACTAGTACTAAGACTGGTATTAAAAAACTTCATGAGAAAGGAGAATTATTTATATTACCCGCAGTAAAACAAGAATTGGATTTTTAGTTTAGTCGATATGACTCCCAAGGCAGACGGATTCAAGAGAATGTAGCTGGATGGGGGCGTCTTTACCTATGACCCAAGAAGACTGCTTTTAACAGCAGAAGAAATGGGTGGAGAACGTTCTCTTGTTGAGCGTTCCTACGACCAATCAGGACGTCTTATAGAAGAATCCATCTTTCTTAATTTAGAGAAGATCCAAGAAACCCACCAAAGCTGGAACGATGATGGCAGAAGTTTGCAAATTGGCAATCACAGACGTGATTTCTATTATCAAAATGGTCGATTAGCCCACCTTACCCCGGCAATGCCAGTCTTTCTTACGATTACGACCTAAGTGGCCTTTTAAGGCTGCAGGCTGGGCCTTTAGCTGCAAGAACAATCGAGTATAAACCCTCTGCTCTACCCAAAATGGTTCAATCTCAGTTTTTGGGAAAAATGTACCAAGAAACGTTGGGCTGGAGTGATTCAGGTAAACTTTCTTCCCATATATAATTGCTCAATCGATGATCAAATAATTTTTTCAATAAGTTCTAAAAAAAGCGATCTATTTAAATCTTGACGATTTCTTAACATTTTAGGATGCTCTTTTAATCTCTATGGGTTGAATTCTTAGCACCTTGCTGCGGGGAGAGTTTCATTAACTTTCTTCATGAAGAAGAGGTAACTCGTAACTATGTAGGGATGAGAAACTCGCTTGGATTTAGATTCTAAGCTGCTTTGTTATCTCAAAAAGCTATTTATAATCAAGTGTCCAAAGTTAAACGGAAGAGTAAAAATGAATTTATCCCGTGATTTTTCTTTTACTGAACAATTTTTCTAAAAATAAGGAATAAAATATGACAGAGTTTTGTAAAAAAATGGTAAAATTGCTCAATATAAAAAAAGTAAGTTGGAAAGTACTAAAAATATTGAGTTACTTTTTGATGTTTTGGGGTAGTGTTGAGACATTGATTTCTTTTTTTGCAGATCGAAAAAACGAGCAATTACATCACAAGTTAGAAGTTGAAACGCATAAAACAAAATTGGGGAGCAATCATATTTATGAAGTTTATCCCGAAGTGCTTAATAAATTTAAAGTAGTCGAAGAAGAATTTTTTTCTCTTTTCACACCGATTAATACCGTTGAATGTATAAAAAAAAGCAGTCCATATTTAAATAAAAAAACACAAAACGGTCTCATAATAAATGAAGCTGCTAGAATACAACAACAAGCCAAACACATTTTTGAAGTATATAAGGAAGCCAAAAGGGCTTTAGCAGCAAATCAGATATTTTTTTCATCAAAAGTCAACGAAATAGGAAAAGTACTTGTAACCACTATTGATATGTCCCTAAACACCGAATTTTTCTATTCAATGCTAACAGACTCATCTTTAAATGAATTCGTAGCTTCTAAAAGGGAATTTACTTTTTTCCATCTCTATATAGAAATATTGATATCCCTGCTAGAAGAAGCAATGCGTGAAGAGATGCGGGTTTAGCTGGCTTTTTTTTGCAGAAGATGAAATTTTCATGCTCCAAAAATGCTCCATTCAACGACTAAAAACAACTGCAATCAAATATTTTTAACAAATCGATTTTCGATGCTAACGTTTTGATGTTAAGTTTGTTATTTTTCAATATTTGTAGTTGTGATTGAATTTCGGCAGACTTAAAATCTCTTGGGGGCAACCCCGTGCAGGTTCGACTCCTGTTCCGAGCATCTTTCATTCACTTAAATTAGATTCAAACTGCCTCTTTTTAAGAGACGAGTTTCTTTGGTAATTTTAGAGTGATAATAAATTTTTTTACAATTTTGTCTTCTTAAGTCTTAATGCATTTGTAATCACAGAAATGGAGCTGAACGTCATCGCAGCACTCGCAATGATGGGACTGAGTAGAATTCCAAATAGCGGATAGAAAACTCCTGCAGCGATAGGAACCCCAAGAGTATTATATAGGAAAGCAAACCAAAGGTTTTGCCGAATATTGCGCATGGTAGCAAGGCTAAGTTTCCTAGCCCTTGCAATCCCTCTAAGGTCTCCTTTAAGAAGAGTAATACCTGCGCTTTCGATTGCAATGTCAGTACCTGTTCCCATTGCAATGCCGACATTGGCCTCACTGAGTGCCGGCGCGTCATTAATCCCATCTCCAGCCATAGCTACAATTCTTCCCTCTTTTTGAAGGTCCTTTATAACTTTGTTTTTATCTTCTGGCAAAACTTCGGCTATGATTTCATCAATACCAAGCTCTTTTCCTATGGCTTCTGCAGTACTCTTATTGTCTCCTGTTAGCATGACAATGCGAAGGCCATCTTGATGGAGCATTTGGATAGCCTCTTTTGTAGAGGCTTTAATCACATCGGAAACAGAAAGAACTCCTGACACTTTTCCATCAATAGATAGAAATAACACAGTTTGACCTTGTAGGCGAAGGTGCTCAGATTTTTCTAGGGCAAAGGTTAGGTCGACTTGTAAATCAGCAAATAGTTTTTGATTCCCTATTGCGACGGTTTTTCCAGCTATTTTCCCGGTAATCCCTTTTCCACTCCTATTTTTAAAATCTTCCATCGAAAGTAAGGACAGACCTTTTTCTTGCGCCTTAGATACAATAGGTGTTCCGAGAGAATGTTCGCTGGCAGCTTCTAAGCTTGCAGCGAGTTGAAGGATTTCATCTTCGCCTTTTTCTCCAATTGAGAGAACAGATGTGAGTGTAGGTTTCCCTTCAGTAAGAGTTCCTGTTTTATCTACGACAATCGTATCTACTTTGGACATGATTTCAAGAGCTTCGGCATTCTTGATCAGAATGCCTGCTAAGGCTCCTCGGCCCACACCGACCATGATTGACATGGGGGTAGCAAGACCTAAAGCGCAAGGGCATGCAATGATAAGGACGGACACAGCGTTGATAAGCGCAAGAGAAAGAGAAAATCCAAGGAGGCTCCAGATAAGGAAAGTGAAGATAGACACAGCGAGCACAATCGGGACAAAATAAGAAGAGACTACGTCGGCTAGTTTTTGAATAGGGGCGTGGCTTCGCTGCGCCTCGCTTACCATCTGCACGATTCTAGCTAAGAGTGTATCATGGCCGACTTTTTCAGCTCGCATGATAAAGCTTCCATTTTCATTGAGTGTAGCGCCTGTGACTTTATCTCCCTCTCTCTTACTTACTGGAAATGGTTCTCCTGTTATCATGGATTCATCTATGAGACCTGTTCCTTCTAAAATCATTCCATCTGTCGGGACTTTTTCCCCAGGTCTGACTCGCAGGGTATCCCCTTTTTTTACTTCTTCAAGGGGGATATCCTTTTCACTTTTATCCGTAAGAATGATCCTTGTCATTTTAGGTGCTAAATTAAGTAAGGCCCTGATTGCGTGACTTGTTTTTTCCCTTGCTCGCAGCTCTAGTACTTGTCCGAGAATTACTAAGAGAGTAATTACGCTTGCTGCTTCGAAATAAACATGTAGCCCTTGGTTTGCGACTTGGAAGGAACCTGAGAATAGGGAAGGCCAAAATACAGCTATCATGCTGTAAAGATAAGCAGCGCCAATCCCCATGCTAATGAGCGTGAACATATTTAAACTGCGGTTAACAAGAGAGCGCCAGCCACGTGTGAAAAAGGAAGAACCTCCCCAAAAAGCGATGGGAGCTGCCAAAAAGGCTTGGATCCAAATGTTAGCCTTAGGAGATAGAGGTAATAGGGATCCGGCCATTGAAATAACTAGAAGAGGAATTGTTAATACAAGACAGACCCAAAATTTGAAGGTCATTTCCTTTAACTCACTGCTTTCTTCTCTCCCAAGATCAATTTTGGGCTCTAGTGCCATTCCGCAAATGGGGCAACTTCCGGGCATGGATCGTACAATTTCGGGATGCATGGGACATGTATATTCTTTTCCGGAAGAGATTGGATTTTTTGTTCGTTCAAGTGAGTCGTGGTTCATGAGTTTGATCTGTTACTGCTTTTCCGAATTCACATTAATTGGCTCAGCAACTGTTCCTACAGGATTTTTATACCAGCCTGGATCATTGTAGTTTGTAATTCCTTCTCTGACTTTTAAGATGGTAAACATTCCGCTCATGTCAATCTTTCCAAAGGGGCCAGGAAAGCCATCTGATAAAAGTGTGTTTGTTGACATATCGCTATCGTGGGCCATTTCTTTCATGGGTTTACCATGGTTCATACCACTTGTAACGTGGTGAGTTTTATGGCAATGCAAGGCCCAGTCTCCAGGTGCATTCGCAACAAACTCGATATCATGAGTATTTCCTACTACTACATCAATCGTATTGCCTAGATATTGCGCGCTTTTTGGTATGGTCCATCCACTAAATCCAGTAACTGTGAAAGCATATCCATGAAGATGCATGGGATGATTATCCATGCTTAAATTTGCAAAACGGATCCGTACTTTCTCTTCTTTTTTTACAACAAGAGGGTCTGTACCAGGATAAACTCTTCCATTCAATGTGAAATAATTAAAGTCCGACATTTCCATAGGGTTTATATCTACACTCCCTTCTGGAATAGCCCATTCATGTAAGAAAATGGCAAAATCTCGATCTACGGATTGTATAGGATTTTTGGGATGAATGATAAAAAACCCCATTAAGCCCATTCCGATCTGTTTTACTTCGTCAAAATGTGAATGGTACATATAAGTGCCGTGTTGTTTCAAAGTGAACTCATACTTACATGTTTCTCCAGGGAGAATAGGAGCTTGGCTCAAACCTGTAACCCCGTCCATTCCGTTTGGCAGGAGTATACCATGCCAGTGGACTGTGGTAGGATCGGGAAGATGATTTGTGACGAAGATCCTTACCTTATCCCCTTCAACTGCTTCGATCATGGGACCAGGACTACGTTTATTATAGCCCCAGCAATTTATGACAAGGCCTGGGGTAAATTCTTGCTTTACCGGCTCAGCAGTTAAATGAAAGACTTTTACATCCTTATCCATTTCATATGAGAGCGTTTCCCCATTTGGCATAATGACCGGTGTGTACGGAAGATTTTTTTCATTTGCTCCAAGCTGAAAGATGGACACTAAAACCATAATGATGGCGAAAACAACTTGCATGAGTTACCTCTTTAATAGATGAGATGTAAGCCCAAGGTAATGGAAGGAACGCTTGAAAAAAAGCTGATCGGACCTTACT
>JABEVM010000219.1 GCA_013041585.1 Chlamydiota bacterium | reverse complement strand
GGTCGGTACGAATTCGAACCTTTTCTCAGATTCCTATGCAAGTAAAAATCCCCTGCAATCAGGCCTTGCCAATCTATAAAGTGCTAGCCTCAAAGATCAAAGAATTAAAAGCTCTCGGATTATCGATCAATGAAATCGCTTCCAAGCTAAAAATCCATAAGAAAACCGTAATGAGGGGATTGGTTTTTCAAATTGATAAAAAAATGAGGGCTATAAATAGGTCTTTTAAATCATCTAGATGTGGAACTGCAATTCACTTAATGAAAAATTCATGCATTGTTTAACAACGAAAAGCTTCCCATTCACTTGGACCCACCTCTCTATAAAAAACGTGCCAAGTAAGTTATTTGAAATAAGGAAAAAATTTAGGGCAGGCAGAACTCATTCGTGTAAAACAATACAATCGATCGTATTTATCTCTGTGCAAAATGAGAAGGATAAAATAGGCTTTGACTTACTCCGAAAATTTCAGAAACCTGCTGAATAATTTCTGGCGTTATTCTTTTTAATCCATTTTCTAGATTACTCATTGTTCCATCACTCATGGGGTAGATAGGATAGGTCTTTTTATAAAAAGCTTTGAAATAATTTTGGCTCATTCCATGAGAGAGCCGAAGCTCCACCATAAGACGGCGCCTGAAGTGTGCCGTCTCTATATTAAGTCTTGCTATTTCGGTAATAGCAGTACGAACAGCATCTTCGATATGGGCTGTATTTTCATTGATCGCGGTCTCAGCAGCGGTCACTTTGCTTAGGTTAATAACTCTTTGATTTATTCCCTCTTCTGTTTGAGAAGTAAGCTCGCTAACCAAAGCCTTTGCTTGTGGGGTCTGCGCTTGAATAAAGAGCCTTTTATAAAACAAGATATCTAACGACTTACTGTCTTTTGCACTTTTCATTTGGTTGTACACAGTCTGAATGCGCGCTCTTAGCCATTGCTTTCTTTCCAAAGATGGCTCTATAGAAGTTTGTTGTATCTGCCCTGAAATCTGACTAATAAGACTTGCGTGATCCTCTAGTGTTTTATGAGCCGCCTGATTGACTTTGATTTCACCAATTCTCAAACCCTGCTCAATTCGAGATATATTCAGCATTTTGCTAAATATAATTCGCATAGAATCGCTTCCTGCATGGTTAAAGAGAGATTGGTAAAAAAATAGGTCTAAATAAGGTTTGGATCCTGAATTTTGTTTTATGGCCTGCAATGCGCTCTCTATTTTGCTTTTGATAGCACTTTGGACCTCTTGATCCACACGAATGATGTGATACCTTAATCTGTATACATCAGGTCGTAAACATACTTTTTTTTGAGGAGATAGTCCTTCAATGGGAAGGTTTTGAATCGATTGTCCTTGGAGATATCCAGTGAAAACGCTTACTTCTCTTGCAAGAGACTCTATCTTTGCCATATTTTGGGTTAAGACACTATTTGTTTTACCGATCTTCTTAAATCCGACAACTTTTGCTTGCAAGTCAGCGAGTCGAAGACCTAGGGCTTCTTCTAAAATAGCCAGATGAACCCCTGTAAAGTGTCTTAGTACATTGTAATGGTAGAGATCGTAAAAATGATTGGGAGCGCGCGCTTCATTATACATTTGGTGCTGAACTCTTCGTATAATAGGAGGAAGCTCATCTACTTTCTTCTTAATGAGAGTGAGAACCTCCGCTCTGCTCGTTGGTGTACTTTCTTTCAAATGATCAATGGTCGCAGCTGTGACCTCAACCATGGGATCATCCATGTCAACATTAAGCCATCTATCGATGTGCTCGGGCTGATCTACATAAGACCATAAAAGTTCCGCTTTCTCGCGATACAATTCTAAAACAGCTTTTACTTCTTCTGATTCACCAGATCTTTCTAATGCTTTGTCGATTTCATTAATCAAGATATGAACAAAATCTTTCGATGCTTGCTCGGGAGTAATTTCTCCTCTTGCAGCTCGATTAAGCAGCTCTATTGTCTTATCTCTTAATAAACTATCACTATATTTTTCATCGATTGCTCTATCGGCATCATTAACTGCTTTGACTACATCGATAGTCGCATTGCTTTCGTCATAAAAAGGAGAACGATAGAGGTAGACAATTTCTCGATTTGTATCAGGCGATTTAGCATAAAGACAAGGTACAGTTGCGCAATGAGCTGCTTGAAAAACGACACTTGAAATGGGAGTCGCATTTTGACCTTGATGGAGAACATGTCCTTCTCTAAATTCGTACTTCGTTCGGTAACATACGACAGCTTGCACAAAAAGTTGAGAAAGCCTTCTTTCTAAATGCTGTTCAATGACTTGCGATGATTGCTGAATACGAAAATCTGTATCATGAATTCTCTCTCTCTGCTCACGAGTTATCGTTAGGCCCCGAAATTCTGTAAATGCAATATCCTCTAAGGTGGAAGTCGTATTCCCGTCTAAATTTACCCTAGCTTTTACTCGATCTGCATCAGTTGCTAATAAGAAAGGATGCACATTCACCACATTTAATGATACTTTGGTAGCCATGGTACTTTCCTTGTTTTTGCAAACATTTATCTATCCATTTTGTAAATTTATTGTAAAGATTTTTTACAAAAAATGAATGAAGGAGTTTTATTTAAAAGCATTCATCTTCCATAAGATCGCTTTTTCCTTTAAGAAGAAGATGTGGTTTATATTTTCGCTGAATTTGTGTTTTTCTTAAGGTGAAGCATTAGACTTTAAGATACCTCGGCATTTTATATATAAATCCATTAAAGACCTATGATTCAAAGCGAAAAAAGAAATGCATCTTAATATGTTAATTTTGAAATACTTAAAAAAATTGGCGGACGAAGGAGGGACCAATTCGTACTTTTTCAGAGATTTCGATCTGTGTAAAAATTCCTTGTCATCAGACATTACAGATCTATCAAATACTAGCTCCCAAGATCAAACAGCTAAAAGCTCTTGGTATGTCAAATGAAACTATAGCATTAAAGTTAGCTATCAATAAGAAAACCATTCGTAAAAGCTTATCTCATTTTTAAGTTTCTT
>JABEVM010000218.1 GCA_013041585.1 Chlamydiota bacterium | reverse complement strand
GTAAGAAAGAGAGGAGCTCACCGTTCTTTATGAAATGAAAGGATTTAAAGGAAAACTTCTAGAAGAAGTCATCGATGTACTTATGGCAGATGATAATAGACTTCTTCAAGTTATGCTTGAAGAAGAGCTAGGATTGCAACTAGAGGTCTATGAACACCCTCTCAAACAATCCTTAGGTGCTGCAATCGGCGTGCTTGCAAGCTCTGGAATATTTTTTCTAGCTCTTTGCATCCCTGCTTTTTATGCAACCTATGTCGCCTCATTTATCATTATTGCGCTTTGCTGCTACTTTGAAGCTAAAAAACAAAAAAATAACGTCTCTTCCGCTATTATTTGGACTATAGCGATCAGCGCTTTAGCGCTGTCTATTGCCTATTTTATTTCAAAAGTACCTCTATGAGCTCATCTTACTCCCCTTATATTTTCGATGAGTTTTTTGCTTCTGGGAAAGAAGAGGCAATCAGCCCATTTTTGACAAAACAGTCAAGAAAATGGGGGAAAAACCTCTCATTAAAAGCAGCTATCGTCTCCGCCTTTTTTTTACTTCTTTCTTTCCTCTCTACATTTTGGGCTCCGACCCTTTCTCCTATCTTTTTAATTTTAGTCTATTTCTTATCAGGCACGCCGGCTCTCATTGCTACCTTAGAAGATTTAAGAAATTTGGAAATCAATATCGACGTGCTGATGACGCTTGCTGCGCTGTTATCCGTTCTGATTGGAAGTAGTCACGAAGGAGCGCTCCTTCTTGTGCTTTTTGAAATCTCCGGTGCAATGGAAAAAACTGTAACCGTAAAAACAAAAAGCGCATTGCAAACTCTCCATAAGCTGTCTCCTAAAACAGCTTTTATCGTAGACGAAGAAGGAAAAGTTTTTGAAAAATCAGTTAAAGATATTCCCATTGGAGCTAAAATTCTTGTCAAAGCCGGCGAAATCGTTCCCCTTGATGGAAAAATTCTCGAAGGCTCTACGTATGTGAACCTCGTTCACCTTACGGGAGAGAGTACCCCTATTCCTAAGAAAGCCGGAGATGAAATTCAAGCAGGTGCAAACAATATCGATGGAAGCCTGCTCATTAAAGTAGAAAGGTCTAATAAGGATTCTACGTTAAGCCGTATCATCGAGCTCATTACGAAGGCAAACGATTCGAAACCAAAACTACAAAGATGGCTTGATAAGTTTGGAAAAACATACGCTTCGACAATCATCTTGCTCACTTTTTGTTTTGCGATTTCTCTTCCCTTTCTTTTTTCGATCCCTTTTCTAGGAACCGAAGGAGGAATTTACAGAGCTTTAACATTTTTAGTTGCAGCCTCACCCTGCGCACTTATTTTAGCAACCCCAACAGCCTATTTAAGCGCAATTAGCAGCTGCGCTAAAAAAGGTCTGATCATCAAAGGCGGAATCATCCTAGATGCAGTAAACTCTTGCAAAATCATCGCTTTTGATAAAACAGGAACTCTTACAACGGGAAAATTACAAGTAGAAGAGTTCCAAGCTTTCTATTTAGACAAACCTATCTGTAATGAAAAAGTAGCGATCAGTATTGCAGCAGGACTTGAAAGGAATGCTCATCATCCGATTGCGGATGCAATCAATTTATACGCATCC
This sequence comes from Chlamydiota bacterium, assembly GCA_013041585.1. Lineage (GTDB taxonomy): Bacteria > Chlamydiota > Chlamydiia > Chlamydiales > Rhabdochlamydiaceae > JABEVM01. The sequence continues at coordinate 3,591 of JABEVM010000218.1, read as the reverse complement.
TTGCAAGACATCTCTCCGTATCCACTCAAAAATTTCAAAGCTATTCCCGGATCTGGGCTGGAGGGATTGATTGAACTCGAAGGAGAAGAATTCCAAGTATACATAGGACAGCCAACCTACGTCTTTTCCAAGCTTACAGAAGCCCACTGGGAAAAAAACAAATCGAAGATCAATGCAATCGAAAAAATCCACTGCCTTCTTCTTATTAAAAACACACTCTTTGTCTTCAGCTTTTCAGATGAAATCCGAAAAGAAGCTTTTCAAACTCTCAAAGATTTAAAGAAAAAATGCAATTTAAGTCTTGTTATGCTCACAGGAGATCATTCGCAAAACGCGAGGAAAGTAGCAGCAGAGCTGCAACTGGACAACTATTTCTTCAATCTGCAGCCTCAAGACAAACTGGAAAAAATTGCAGAAATCAGTTCAACACATGGTTTAGCCATGGTCGGAGATGGAATGAACGATGCGCCCGCTCTCGCAAGGGCAACTGTCGGCATCTCCATGGGAAAAATTGGAAGTGCAACTGCCATAGAAGCCTCTGACATTGTTGTCTTGCAAGACGACCTCTCTTTACTTCCTTGGATTTTTGAAAAAGCAAAAATGACATCCCGTATCGTAAAAGAAAACCTGTTTTTAGCACTTGGCGTCATTTGTTTAGCTACAACGCCTGCTGTACTTGGATTTGTCCCTTTATGGCTTGCTGTGGTTCTTCATGAAGGAGGAACCGTTCTTGTAGGATTAAATAGTCTGCGACTTCTTAAACAAAAATAATCTTCCGCTCTTGCATAAAAAATCTTTATGGAATTTTTCGAGTGAAATCGATATACAAATTCCTATCTAAACAAACTCTCTCAAAAGGGATCTTCCTGTGAAAGTCCATAAAATCATTCCCTGTTTCACACTGATACTCGCTTTGCAAGGATGCTCTCCAAAACCTCCCGAGGTGACCTTTGATCCTCCTCTTCCCGATCAGTTTCGAGAAAATAATCAATTCATCACAACTTCTCAAAGCCAAGTGGATCTCTCCTTCTGGTGGGAACAATTCAATGACCCACTTTTAGATGACCTAATTGAAGAGGCGCTCAAGCTTAATTTCGATGCGCAACTTGCATACGAAAAAATTAATGAGATAAGATGCGCTTATCGGATTTCGAAATGGAAATATGCTCCTTCAGGAGGTATGACAGGATTTGCGCAGCGAATAAGACGCAGCGATGATCTCTTGCGAATTGAAAATCCATTAAAAACATCTAATGCAACGATCCCCACTACCAACATTCCCTTTAGGGACATCCCCTTTGATGAGATCCCCTTTGATCAGGATGATTTTATACCAAGATATCAAAACTTTCTCTTTTTAGGTTTTGACGCCTCTTGGGAAATTGATGTTTTTGGAAGAATTGCAAGTGGGAAAAAAGCAGCTTGGCAAACTATGCAAGTTGCTATAGAAAATGCGAGAGATGTTCAAGTGATCGTCATCGCAGAAGTCGCAAGGCAATATGTAGAAATTTTAGCTTTGCAAGAGAGGATCCAAGTCGCAAAAAGTTTCATCACTTCACAAAAAGAGATTTTAGGCCTTGCTGAGGATCTTTTTAATGCAGGCCTTGCGAGCGATACCGATAAGACGCAAGCGAAGGCCTTACTTGACACCGCGCAAGCTTCGCTGCCTCCGCTTGAAAACGGTCTTAAACAATCCATTTATCAACTCGCCTTCTTACTTGGAAGAATGCCTCAAGATCTTTTTGAGCGATTAGCGGAGAAAAAAGAGCTTTTTTCCGCTCACGACAAAGTCCCTGTTGGAATCCCATCTGATCTACTACGCCGTAGAGCCGATGTACGTAGAGCGGAAAGAGAGCTGCAAGCTGCCCACACAAAAATTTGGATCGCTAAAACCGATATATTTCCAAGATTTTTTCTGACTGGGGCCATTGGTAGATTAGCTGATTCTGGACATGCTCTTTTGAAAGATGAGAACACTCTTTGGGCTTTTGGTCCTTATTTTACTTGGCCTATTCTAGATATGGGGAAAATTCTCGCTAATGTAGACGCAAAAACTTCCCAGCAAAAACAAGCTCTTATTAATTATGAGAAAACTGTAATCAGTTCCCTAAAAGACGTAGAGACGTCTTTAGTGGGATACGGGGAAGAAAATGAAAGATATAAATATCTAAATGATCAGGTAAATTCGGAAAAGAAACTACTCAAGCTTTCTTTAGAACTGTTTCAAAGTGGCCTTACAAACTTTACCGATGTGCTGCAGCAAGAAGCAACCCTTCTGACTAATGAAGACACCCTCGTCCAAAGTAAAGAACAAGTCGTTCTCAATCTTATTGCTCTCTATAAAGCTCTAGGAGGAGGATGGGAAGTCAATACAAAAGCAATTGGGGCCAAAACAATTGAAAGAGCTCACTTTGTAGAAGATAAAGTAGAGCCTGATGACACGATCTATTACTATGAAGAAGAGTAGCTCTTCCGGCATAAAAAAAGGCGTGTAGTTTTCTACACGCCTTGTAATTTTACTATCAAAATAAAACTGTTAGAACAAAAACCTGCTTAATGCAGCAGTAACAGTACTTGAAGCAGTCTGTAAAAAACCACCTACTGTACTTACTGAAGCCTCTGGGGTAGGTTCTTCCTCTTTTTCTACCTGATCAAAGGCTACTACTTCAGTTGAAATTGTAAAGAAAGGGGCAACGTGATCCGAGCAATTCGTAATCGGATCGAACTCAAGCTCGATATGACTAAATGTAGATTTTGTTTGGTAGGCAAGCATTGGATCAGACTCTACAACAGAGTCGTCTTTAACAAGAAGGAAATCAAGCTCTCTCTCCGGAATCACTTGTCCTGTTGTAGGACTTTTCCAAGAATTCACATCCGTAGAAGCATTGGATCGCAAAACCGTAAAACTTCTCTCTGTAAAGGCTGCAAAACGCATCTCTTCTTGTTCAGGCTTTGCGTTCATGTCAGCTCCAATGATTTGAAGCCTTCCTTTTCCTAGTTCTGCAAGCTTTTCTTGTACAACCTCACAAAAAACAACTCCATATCCAGATTCCTCTTCGGGAACGGGTGATAAAGATAAGTCATAGCCTGGTGTATGAATCGATGCGATCACAACAGGCTGCTTAGTTATCCTATCTACTGCGGTCACCACGGCGACATCTTTTGTAACTCTTTCTCCATTATGAGGATTGCTCTTTTTCACAAGGAATGAGCGATTAACAACATCTGTATATCTTTCATTATCAAGAATCACCGCTGCATCAAACCCTGTGGCCCCCGAACTTGGGTCAACATAATGAACGATCGTATATCTCTTGTCCCCTGATTCTGTGAGGGCTTCATCAAAGGCTTTTAAAAAGGGCCTATCCTTCTGCCCGCCTTCTTGAATACAGTAAAAATCGGCTTTTCCAACTAAGGTTTTTCCTACAGTTCCTTCAACCTTTTCATAAAACTGCTTCATAGAGTCTTCTTCAATTTTCGTCCCAAAGCTCATAATATGGTCAGGGTTTAAATGCTTATAAAGCTCTAAATAATCGGTATGATTAGACCCGACGTTAAATGTACATCCCGTGGTTGTAGTTGCCATAATAG
>JABEVM010000217.1 GCA_013041585.1 Chlamydiota bacterium | reverse complement strand
TTGTAGAAGAGTGTTATGTTTCTTCGTTCTTGAAAAGGAAGAAGATGGATACAAAAATGATACCAAGAAGTTGTGGAACGCATAATGGTTCTTTCCACGCAGATGAAGTCACTGCATGCGCTCTTTTACTTGTATTTGATTTGATCGATGAAGATAAGATCGTTCGCACAAGAGACCCAGAAAAATTGCAAAAGTGCGAATATGTATGCGACGTAGGTGGAATATACGACCCTCAGTCAAAGAGACTTGATCATCATCAAATTGACTACCAAGGGGAATTAAGTAGCGCTGGCATGGTGCTGCTCTATATCAAAGTAAATCAGATCATTGATGAAACTATTTATAATTTTCTAAATCATTCCCTCATCTTAGGAGTGGATGCCCACGATAATGGAAGAGTATCATATACAGTAGGACACTGTAGTTTTTCTAATGTTATCTCCAACTTCGTTCCTATTCGCTACGATGCAAACGAAGAAATGCAAAACGCCGCTTTTTCAGATGCGCTCCATTTTGTCGTAGGGCATTTGCAAAGACTTTTGCAAAGATATCGTTACATGCAGTCCTGCAGAGAAGAAGTCATAGCGAGCATGGCAACCCAAGAAATTTATCTACATTTTTCACAAGCCCTTCCTTGGATGGACATCTTTTTTGAACTAGGCGGGGAAAGACATCCAGCCAAGTTTGTGATTATGCCATCCGGAGATCATTGGAAGCTTCGAGGGATCCCGCCAAACAGTCAAGATCGTATGAAAGTTCGACTTCCTTTGCCAGAGAATTGGGCAGGTCTTCTTGAAAAGGATTTAGAAAAAGTTACCGGAATTCCTGGAGCGATCTTTTGTCATAAGGGGAGATTTATTTCTGTGTGGAAGACCAAAGAAGATGCTTTGTTAGCACTTCAGAAAATTTTGGAAATGGAAAGAAAATAATGAGCACAATTTTTTCAAAAATCATTGAAGGAGATCTTCCTTGCGATAAAGTTTTTGAAAACGAGCATGTAATCGCTTTTAAAGATATTGCGCCTGTGGCGCCCATCCATATTTTACTTGTCCCAAAGAAAGAAATAAAAGATCTTCAATCTCTTGGAGAGGAAGACTTTTTTATTCTTGGTGAAGTGACAAAAGTTGCGCAAATATTAGCCAAAGAGCTGGATGTGGAAGATGGGTATCGTTTGCTCACAAATAATGGGCCGGGCGCTGGCCAGACAATTTTCCATCTGCACTTTCATTTCATTGCGGGCCGGCCGTTTCACCATTTAGCATAATTCAATTGCTCTATAATCTCGATCTTTCTCTAATAAGGAAAAAAGGGATGTTATCTTGGAGACCATCTTTTGAAAAAAGTATTTTATCTATTTTTTCCTTTATCTTTGCTTTTCGTAAGCGCCTCTGAAAAACAAGGCGCAGAAAAATCTTGTGTAGAGAAAATGGTATGCCAAAAGCCAGATAATGATGTCCAAACTGCGGAGACGCTAACAGCTAGAAGAGTCTATGCCCATTTGCACTTAGCAGATACTGCCTCGGCAGCGATAGAGGCAGAAAATTTTTTAAAAACCACCCCCGCATCAAAGCTTATGCAACGCGCCCTCATTCGAGCTTTAGCAACCAGAGGGGAGGAGATGAAAGCGCTTGAGCAATATGGCAAATCTATCCTCATGTTTGAAGAGTTGAAAGAGGATCCTTCTCTGATAGAAGAAATTGCTTGGGGGATTTTGCAAAAGGGACAAAATTCTGCGCAGTTTCCTATCAAAGTATCTTCTCTTTTAGGAGCCTCTTTTACAAACGACGTACGGGCGATCCCTTTGATATTAGAGCATTTGCGTAATTCAAATGCATACATGAGAGCATTGTCTGCAAAGCTATGCTCAATGCTTGGAGATGAGATTTTAAAAGATGAGCTGCTCACTCTTTTGCAAAAAGAAAAAGTCTGGTACGTGCGCTTATCCATCATCGACTCCCTGGGTATGATGAAAGTGAAAAAAGCTTTTCCCGTGCTGCAAGAAATTATCGCGAATCCCCAAACCATCGCTGAAGAAAGAGCGTCTGCGATCATAGCCCTTTCTTCTTTGTATGAAAAAATAGACAAGGGTGAGCTGCAAGGTTTAGTACGAAGCTCAAGAGCCGGCCTTCGAGAACTTTCCTGCCAGATCATCATGCATTTTGAACTTGTAGAAAACGCTCACTTCCTTATTGATTTGATAAAAGACCCATCTCCTCATGTGCGTGTTGCAGCTTTAAATGCCCTCGGTTTCTTGAGGGTAGAACAGTGGCAAGAAAAGCCTTTATGGGAAGTGGTCGGATCTTGCATGCAAGATAGCGATCCAGTGGTGCAAATTACAGCAGGATGGCTTGCAACCCTTTTACGGCAGGAATGTGGGCCCCAGCTACTCGAAGCTAAAATCGCAGGACAGGTCCCGGAAGAGCGAAGACTTGCGGCAGCGGCGCTTGCAGTGACTGGGAAATCGGGACAAAAACTCGCATCGCACATGCTTCGTGTAAGCAAAGATCCGTATGTCAAGGCGACACTTGCTATGAGCCTAATCGGACAAAGGGTCGATGTAAAACTCGCCACAGATACTCTCTACGAGTTTTCTATGAAAAAAGAGGATCTATGGATGTGGGAAAATCACTTCAATCCCTTTTTTCGTAGCCTAAGCCCTAGTAGAGTAAAGCATATTGAACAAATTCCTCATTATCCAGTTGTTGTAGATCAATTTGTTCGTCTTGAAATCTTATCGATTTTAAGCGTTATGGAACATCCAAAAGCAGAAATTGCGGTCAAAGAGTTTTTAAAAAATAGCACGTGGGGGATTACAAGCTCTGCTGCCGCATTACTTCTTCAAGAAGGAGGAGAAGAAGCCCTTTCTATTATAAAAAATCTGCTGAAAGATCCTGATGGAAAAATCCGCATTCAAGCGGCTCTTGTTCTTGCCATTGTAGGAAATGATTATTCTGCTATCGAAGTTTTACAAAAAGCCTATCCGTTTGTAGATAGAGATCTAAAAGTTCATATTCTGGAGGCGATCGCTCATATTGGCGATCCATCTTGCGTCCCATTTTTAGTACAAATCTTGTCCGAACCTTTTCAAGTTCTTCGAGTGATCGCAGCTTGCGCAATCATCCAATGTTTACATCATTGACCTAGAAGAGGTCGATCAGTAGTATACAAAATAGTACTCGGAAGGAAAAGGTCATGGATATTTTAGATAGAATTCATAACGTTCAAAAGCTGCTTAAAGAACATCACATAGACGGGTGGTTGATTTATGATTTTCATAAAAGCAATGAGCTCCTCTATGATTTCTTATGTGTTCCTAAACATGCACATCTAACACGTCGATTTTTTTATTGGATTCCAGCAGAGGGACAGCCAAAGCAGCTCATCCATGTTCTGGACTCGCATGTAATGGATCATTTGCCCGGTGAAAAACTCCTCTACATGAAATGGCATAGCCTGCGGTCTGATTTGGAAAAGATCTTAAAAGGTGCAAAAACAGTTGCGATGGAATACTCACCACTTGGTATGAACCCATACATTTCCAAAGTTGATGCGGGAACTGTCGAACTGATCAGAGAACTTGGAGTAGAGGTCATAAGCTCAGGGCCCTTCTTGCAACATTTTACATGTCTTTGGAGCCCCTTCCAGTATCAAACTCACATAGAGGCTGCCAAATTTTTGGAAAAGCTGATTCAAGATGGCCTCCTACAAATCAAAATGGCCCTTGAAGAGGGGCGTCATATAGATGAATACTGCCTTCAGCAGTGGATCTTAAGGCAAATGGAGAAGAATAAATTCGTGACTGAAGGAGAGCCGATTGTTGCCGTAAACGGCAACAGTGGTAGCCCACACTACTGCCCAACAAAAGAAAGTAGCAGCCCAATTCGAAAAGGGGATTTTATTCTTCTTGATGTGTGGTGCAAAAAGGATGTAGGCGGCGCTGTATTTGCTGATCTCACTCATGTGGCAGTAGCTTCGCAAAAGCCGAGCCCATTACAAAAAGAAATTTTTTCCATTGTACGAGAGGCTCAAGAAGCAGCAACTGAATTTGTAAAAATGCGTTTTGCAAACAACCAAGTTGTCAAAGGGTTTGAAGTCGATGAAGTATGCAGAAGGGTCATTCAAGAAAAAGGATATGGCGAGCAGTTTATTCATCGAACCGGACATAACCTTCATATACACAATCATGGTCCTGGAGCCAGTCTTGACAGCTTAGAGATTTTAGATGAAAGACCACTTCTTCCTAGAACCTGTTTTACAATTGAGCCGGGAATTTATTTAAAAGAGTTCGGGGTCAGGCTCGAATACGATGTATATATTTCGGAGAAAGGGGAAATAGAAATTACAAGTCAGCCTCAAGAAAAAATCCAGTGTTTGTTTTAGAGGCATATTTTTGATTTTGTATTCTGTCAAATTATAGAAAAAGGCGTTCATGTTTCAACCTCATGTTGTTAAAAAAGGCACTGTTTTTGGTGCGACGCTCTTAGTTTCGGGCACCTGTATTGGAGGAGGTATGCTAGCTCTTCCTGTCATCACCGCTCCAGCCGGTTTTTTCCCCTCTCTTGTTTTAATGGGGGCGTGTTGGGTTTTTATGACATTAACAGGGCTTCTTTTAATCGAAGCAAACCTCTGGATGGAAGAAGGTGCTCATATCACGACAATGGCCTCTCGACTTCTAGGGAGATTTGGAAAGTTTGCAGCAGTCATGTTGTACCTTTTTATGGGATATGCTTCTTTAATTGCTTATAACTCCGGAGGAGGAGAGATTGTAGCTGTAGCAGCTCTTAAGCTTATCGGATTTCCTCTTTCAAGAATTGAGTCTTGTCTTTTATTTACCCTCATTTTTGGGGCTATGATCTATTTAGGCACGCGTGTCATAGGGAGGATCAATGCGATTCTAGTTGTTGGAATGATTGCAGCTTATATTGCGCTTGTTACCGTTGGAGTGGACGAAATTCGTCTCGATTATTTACAGCATATGAACTGGAACCATTCTTTTACTGCCATGCCTATCATTTTTACAACTTTTAGCTATCAACTAATTGTTCCAAGTTTGACCCCGTATTTGCACAGAGACCCTGGGATGCTACGAAAATCGATCATTTTAGGGACCTCTATTCCTTTTGTTATCTATCTGATTTGGCAGTGTCTTACTCTTGGACAAATTCCCGTAGAAGGGGAGTATGGTTTAGCACAGACCCTAGAAAGAGGCTCTTCAGTTATCGAATCCCTACGCAATTTGACTGACAGCTCCCTGCTTGGTGTTTTTGCCGACTATTTCGCATTTTTTGCTTTAGTGACATCCTACTTAGGGATTGCGCTTGGATTATTTGATTTTTTAAGCGATGCACTAAAAATCAAAAAGCAGGGCTCTAATTATTGGATCTTAGGAAGTTTAATTGTAATACCTGCGCTTTTATTTACCCTTCTCTATCCAAACGCCTTCATTTTTTTCTTAGAGCTTTCCGGAGGATTTGGCGATGCTCTTTTAAGCGGATTAATCCCTGTGATGATGGTCTGGATAGGGAGATATAGTAAACGGATCGAAGGCCCTTATCAGGTTTTAGGTGGAAAAGGGGTGCTTGTTTCTTTGTTTGCTATGGCAATTTTTGTGCTGCTTGTCCAAATCTATAATTTACTCTAAAAAGAAGAGCCCCCTTTGCGAAGTTTTCACAAAGGGGGCTCTTGAGTCTCAAAAGCTTCTACAGCTTAGATGTAAAATGTCTTCTATGATGTCCGTGGTGACCTTCATGGTGTCTGTGATGCCCATGTGGTCTTCCTTGTGGTCCTGCAGGGGGCTTTTCAGCTGCTTTTTTCTCAGCTTCTTTTGCAAGGGTAGAGTCTTTTGGAAGGTTAGGAAGAATTGCTTTAAAAGCGCTTGCTTTCACTCCAGCCAGGGGGATCTTATCGGCTTCGGAGCAGACCCAGGTAAAGGTTTTCATAGATTTCTCTTTATCAGTCTCTTTCGCGGCTGCCTCGGTTGCCGTAAAAAGAATATTTGATATTAGATGCCACTTTAGTCTACCCCTAGGGATTTCCTTGGCAATTTCTACGGCTTTTATTGGATCTGTAGATGCTGTTTGAGCTGCCTTATAG
>JABEVM010000216.1 GCA_013041585.1 Chlamydiota bacterium | reverse complement strand
TTACATGAGAAAATCAGGCCTTTTCTAAGATACTAAATAAAAGCATCTTACATAATGAAACTTCTAAGTGACTAACGCTTAAGAGCGCTTCCAATCGCTTCTTTTTACTTTCCGAACGATTTTTTTAGATTCCAGCGGTTTCTCGCTCCCCTCTTTGGGCGTGGACGGTTTAAGGATCTTTCCTACCACGCGCCCCATCTGCATCATCTTTTTCTTCGTATTTTGGATATCTCGCCACTGGTCTGGGCTATAATTCTTAGGGTTCTCAGAAAAAGCCATAAGCTGCTCTTCTGTCATACCCGTCTTTTCAGAAATACGCTTGCTCTCGCTTTGCAGTTTTTCATACATCTCATCTATCATAGCAAAGATGATCTTCTGGTCGTCTGGGGAAGCCGTTTTAAGCTCCTTTTGCGCTTCTTCAAAAAAAGCGCTCGTCTCCTTTAATAAGGCGCTGAGGTCTAAATCCTTTTCTTCTCGCCCTTTCACAAAAATCTGAAGCAATTTCTCAAAGTGATCCTTTAGCATACGCAATATCCTTTTAGCTCTTTTATCCGAAATGTAACAAATTCCTTTTATTATTAATTGAAAAATTTTATTTACATTAAGAGATGCAGCATATTTTTACAGTTTAAGGAAGCGGACATGCTTAAAGAGCACCTAGAAACATTTACGAGGCAATTCGAACTAGCTCCCTATATAAAGGAGAGAACCTCCTTTTTTGTACTAGAGATAGATCCGGATACAAAGCTTCTTTTTGAAGAGCTAGAGGTAGGTTTCAGTATGAGCGCAAAAATTGCTCCCCTCCCCTCAGATAAAAAAGAAGATCTTCTCATGATTTTGATGAGCGCTAATTTTATAGGGCAGGGAACAGGCGGCTCTACTATCAGTTTAGATTCCGAAGAGAAATTCTTGACACTGTCTGCTACTTTCACGTATGACATGAACTATAAGACATTTACAGAATTGATCGAAGACTTTGTAAATTACCTAGATTATTGGAAAGCAGAAATCATTCGTTATCAGAAGCAAAATGAACAAAGCATATTTTCATAAAGGTATTGAATAAATGGCCGGTTTTTTACTCGCAGAAGAAGGCACTCTTTCAGGACTTATTATACGATTTGAAGAGGGAGAGGAATGGATTTTAGGTAGAGATCCAGACATCTCTTATCAAGCATTAGAAGACCCCATGGTCTCTCGTAAGCACGTCATTTGCAGACTTACTCCGGAAGGATTTTTATTTGAAAACTTAAGCGCCGTCAACCCCGCTACGCAAAACGGGAAAGTCATTACGGAAGCCGTCCTACTACGAGAAGGTGATATCATACAAATTGGGAACACCTACTTTCGTTTTACGGAATTCGATCCGCTTCTAGAAAAGGAAGAAGCCCTGGCTGATGAAGAAGGAAGTATTGAAGAATCTTCTTTCGACCAAGAAAATACTATAAGATGGATGCTAAAAGTCATTGCTGGCCCCAACTCCGGCGCTGAATTTTCCATGAAAAAAAACTCTTCTTATATTGTTGGTAAAGATCCAAATACTTGCGATATCGTCTTTCAAGACTTAAGTGTATCGAGGCAACATGCCAGACTTACTGTTTCTGAGGACGAAGTAGTTACAATTGAAGATTTAGGTAGCCGAAACGGTGTGATCGTCAATGGACAGCTGATTACCGATCCCTATGTACTCTCCTCCCAAGATTTACTAGCTCTTGGAACAACAAGCTTTCTTGTTATCGATCGTGAGCAAGTAAGAGAGACCATTGTTTCCCCTGTTTTCATAAAAGAAAAGGAAGTGGAAAGGGTAGAAGCCGCAGCAATGGCAATGGAGGCTCCTGCTAGGGAAGAAAAAGTTCCCGTCGACTGGAAAAATATGATCATCCCCTATCGCCATCTCTTTTTAGGCGGAGGCTTACTTGTTTTAGCTTTTATCCTCTTTATTGGAATTTTCTCTCTGTTCCAAAGTGAGAAAGTGGAAATGATAGGAAAAAATCCTCAAGAGCAAATCCAAGAGGCAATTGCGAAATACCAAGACCTCCAATTTTCCTTTAATGAGGCCTCTGGCAAATTATTTCTCATAGGACATGTGCTCACACCTGTTGATAAGATGGAAGTGCAATACCTCTTAGCGTCCCTTCCCTTTATAGACTCTATAGAAGATAACGTTGTCATTGATGAATACGTATCGCAAAGTATGAATTCTCTTTTAGTTACAAACCCAAACTGGGTTGGAGTTTCTGTACAAGCCCCAACGCCGGGACGATTCATTTTGACGGGATATTTACAAACTGCTGAGCAAGCACAGACGCTTACTGATTATGTAAACATCAACTTTCCTTATTTAGACAAACTTGACAACCAAGTGGTTGTCGAAGCCAACCTCATAAACCAAGTACAAGGCATGCTTTTTGAACGAGGCTTTAGCAACGTCCAGTTTCAAATCACAAATGGGGAAATCGTCTTTGCAGGAAGAATTGATGAAAGGCAATCGTCTTCGCTCGCCTCTCTCTTAGCTCAGTTAAAAGCAGAGCCTGGTGTTCGTAGCGTAAAAAACTATATCGTCATGGTAACAGAGGATAGCGCGCGCGTTGATCTTTCTTCCCAATACCAAGTTGTAGGCTATTCAAAACAAGACGACTCTAAACGATATGTTGTGATCAACGGCCGTATTCTTGCTGAAGGAAACAGTTTAGATGGAATGTTGATTACGGAAATTGAAGCAAATTCAATTCTTCTGGAAAAAGATGGATTAAAATTTAGAATTAACTACAATCTGCAATAATTACAAGAAACAAAAGTATAGGAGTTTCATATAT
>JABEVM010000215.1 GCA_013041585.1 Chlamydiota bacterium | reverse complement strand
CTCTACAGCAGAGAAAAAATCACCCAGGTTACTACCTGAAAAGAGGATTGCGTATTTATCAATTTCCTCTTTTTTAGTCGTAAAATGAGAAAAAATCCTCTCTAGCTCATGCTGCACTTCAAGAACCTCTGCTTGGAGTAGAGCTTTCTTGAGCTGGAGCGTCGGCAAATATTTTTGTAGCTGCGTCAGCCTAACTTGCTGCTGGCGCAATTCCATTTTGGTTAATTTTACCTTTGCCACTACCTATCACCGATTTTTAGGCCAATATTTTTTTATCAAGTTTTCTTTCATTCCGACTTCAGTCGTCTCAAAACACTGCGCAAGAGTTGCCCAGCCGAGGTCAAGGGCATCTTCTAAGCTGCAGTTGACTTGCAAATTCATCATCCTGTCTTCAAAAAGGACACAGTAGCGGAGTAGCTTTTCATCCCATTTGGACAGCTTAAAACCCATAGATTCCCGCTCTTTCGCCTTTTTTGAATCCGCATAGAGACGAATGAGGGTATTAGCTAAATCCCCATGGTCCTCTCTTGTTACTTTTCCAATCACAAGCTGCTTAAGCCTTGATAAAGATCCGAAAGGATCAATACGTCCGCCATGAAGATAGAATTGCCCTTCCGTAATATATCCCGTGTTATCTGGGATTGGATGGGTTACATCTCCTCCAGGCATTGTGGTCACGGATAAAATTGTAATCGAGCCGCTCCCATCGATATCAACCGCTTTTTCATAGCGCGATGCCAAATCAGAATATAAAGATCCAGGATATCCCCTGTTTGAAGGAACCTGGTCCATAGTGATCGCAATCTCTTTCAAAGAATCTGCAAAAGCTGTCATGTCTGTTAAAAGCACCAAAACGTTTTTATCTAGGGTCGCAAATTTTTCTGCAACAGCAAGCGCCATATCAGGGACAAGTAAACATTCTACAACGGGATCCGTTGCTTGGTGAATGTACATGATTGTCTTATGGATTGATCCCGCTCTTTCTGCATTATCGATAAAAGCTTGATAGTCATCAAAACGAAGTCCCATCCCGCCGATAATCACCACGTCAGCATTGGTCTGATTGGCAATCCGCATGAGCAGGGCATTATAAGGTTCTCCCGCTACAGAAAAAATAGGGATTTTCTGCGATCTTACAAGGCAGTTAAACACATCGATCATGGGAATATTGGTTCGTACTAACTCTCTTGGGATGATGCGGCGCACAGGGTTAAAAGAAGGAGATCCTATTTCGATCTTCTCTCCAAATATCTGAGGACCTAGATCGATCGGCTCTCCTGAGCCGCGAAATCTTCTTCCTAGAAGAGTTTCGCTGTAGGTCGCTTGCATCAGTTTACCCAAAAAAGTCACTCTGTCACTTGTAGAGATTCCACGGCTGTTTTCAAAAGCTTGCAAGGTGACTAGGTCTTCATCCACACGAAGGACGGAAGCATAAATGATTTGTCCACTCTTCTTTTCGATACGCGCCATCTCTCCTAAAGAAATTCCTTTAGCGCGAACTGTGAGCAAGTTCCCCCGCATGTCTAGGATTCTATCATACACTTTTCTCATTTTTTCCTCTTGAGCGCTTCTTCATGCAAATGTTTACTAACTTCCTCAATTTTATTATGGATCTCAGCGAAAGTGTGATCATATTGCTTCGAAGGATACGGCATAAAATTAAGGTTTTTTATCATTCCTTGTAACCCTAAGAAAAAGGACCTGGCCTCATCATGTGTGGTAAAGGTGAAAGGAATATCAAATATACGGTTGATCAAAGTAAAGAGAGCCACTTGTCTTGGAAGTGGGGAATAGGAATCTTCCTTATCAAAGGCGTTTTGCTGCAAATAGCTAAAATCATACAGCTCGGATTTGAGATAAAGAACCATATCTTGAAGCAGCACCCCTTCTTCCCCTACAACTTCCATACGCTTGCTGATCTCGTCCCCTAAACGTAAAAATTTTGCAGACCTCTTAACCTTCTCACCCCAATTTTCCAAGAATTGATTGAGTTCAGACCCCACATCATCAACATACTTACTCCAAGAGATGAGCGTATCAATTGCAGGGTAGCGTCTCGCATCTGACCTTTCTCTAGAAAGCCCTAAGAAAGCACCTACCACAGAAAGCGTTGCCTGCGTAACAGGCTCTTCAAAGTTTCCTCCAGCTGGAGAAACGGTACCACCGATAGTAAGAGAGCCTAGTTTTCCATTTTTCAAACGAATGACGCCTGCTCTTTCATAAAAGGCCGAAATTCGAGAAGCTAAGTAAGCTGGGAAAGCTTCTTCTCCAGGAATCTCTTCTAGCCTTCCCGACATCTCTCTCATAGCCTGCGCCCAGCGAGAGGTGGAATCAGCAAGAAGTAAAACGTTTAATCCCATTTGCCTATAATATTCAGCAATGGTAGCTCCCATGTAAATAGAGGCTTCCCTTGCCGCCACTGGCATAGAAGAAGTATTACAAATAATCACTGTACGGTTGATGAGCGGCTCGGATGTGCGGTGGTCTGTAAGCTGAGGAAAGGTTCGAAGAACCTCTACAACTTCCCCCGCTCTCTCCCCGCAAGCCACAACAATCACAACATCGACTGCAGAGTATTTTGAAAGGTGATGCTGAAGCACCGTTTTGCCAGCTCCGAATGGACCTGGAGCGCAAAATGTGCCTCCTCGCAGGACAGGCAGCTGCGTATCGATCACACGCAGTCCCGTATCCATCATCTCATATGGTTTGAGCTTTTCTCCAAAAAGAAGAGGCGACTTTACCGGCCATTTCTGAACCATAGTAAAATGGGTCTCAACACCTTGTTCATCAACTCCCTTGGCAACTACTGTATCAATTGGATAGGATCCTCTTTCGATGACCCAAGTGATCGTAAATTGACGCAGGTCGTGGAATGGCACCATGATATAGTGGTGAAATCTGCCTTCCATCGTAAACCCTAAGCTATCCCCTTTCGAAACAAGATCACCGACTTTAGCAGTTGGGTTATAATCCCAATGCTTGGTCCGATCTAAAGAGGACATATAGACTCCACGACTCAAGAATAGCCCGGTTGCATCAGCCACTTTCTCTAAAGGGTTTTGGAGACCATCCACAATCGATGTCAAAAGCCCAGGACCTAGTTCTGCTTCCAAAAGATTGCCTGTGAAAGAGACCTCTGTACCGGTTTTTACCCCTCTTGTATCTTCGAAAACTTGTATCTTGGCTTCCGAACCAGAAATTTCTATCACTTCAGCTTTCAGCTCCACATTCCCCACGTGTACCATGGCCAGCTCGCCTTGCTTGATGGAACCCGTAAATTCGACATGCAGCAGGTTTCCGAATGCTTTGACTACTTTCCCAAATGCTTTTTCATTATTCATAAAGCTCAACTGATCGTTAAAATTCTTTTATAAACACTTTTTTCTATATTTTAGCCAAGGAAGTTACTATCTCCTTACCCTTTTCCTCACTCATCTCGTTCCACATCTCTACAATTCGAAGTTGAAGCATATAAGCTAAAATCCACTCGATAGAAAACAAAGGCTTGCTTACCATTTCTTGGATCTTTGTAAAACGATACTCCGCTATACGCCTATGCCTCTCCCACGGATCATGGGAAGTAAAAGTAAATATCTCTTTAAGCTCAGCAAACTCCATTGGAGGCTCATATATTTCCATATCCTTTTGCGCTAAGATCTGTGCGATAAAGGGTTCGGTAAAATCCTCGAATTGTAATTCCTGAAACACATCCTTTCGAAGTGCTTTCGCGCGAAGAGCTAAAAGCACCAGGCGAACCCCTCTTTCAAAAGTAAGGTAGGTATGTACAAAGCCTTTTTGTTTTGCAGCCTCTTCTAAAAAGTAGGAAGAGAATGCCTCAGAAAAATACTTAAGCCTCTCTTCTGCCCCTGTATATTTTGCAAAAAAGTCGAAAAAATACTCCGGCAGTCCCGAAAATGTAAGGAGCGCTTCATCAAGCTCGAGTTCCGAAAAGTTACCGCGATCTTCAATAGGCTGATCAAGCAAAAGGTAACGCACGTTCTCTATGTCTACATAGCGCCTTAGAACAACCACTTTTTCAAAGTCTTTTTTACTGAGATTGATCTTAAGTCGGCTACTGAGCTCATCAAAAGTAATTTCTGGCTTTTCTCCGATTACTAAAGAAGGTAGAGATGCAGCCAAAAAGTAATAGTTTGCCATAAGTTACGTTCCAAAAAAGACGTCACGAAAATCTTTATGGATATGAGCTGCGAGCAGCTCTTTAAGAGATTCATCGGATATGTCGATGGTAATATTTTCTTTTTCCCATTTGATCTCAACACCTCCACCGATTCCGCTTAAGAGAACGCTTTTCTCTTTAAGTCTATCTATGATCCCCTTCGCTAAGAGCACATTGACAGATCTTGCAGAAACTGTTGAAGAAATATACGCGCTTAAATCCGCTTCAATCCCTTCTTTTTTGATTGCTTGCACAACAGCTGAAATCAAGGACGCTAAGGCACTCGGATCTTGCAATTGGGCAGCAATCAGGTGTTTTAATTCCTGATTCATCAGCTTCTTTTCAATTGCTTGACGAAGTGTTTCTAGAATTTGAATATAGGATTGACGTAGTGAGGCTTCGAAAACAACTTTATCTTTTTGAATATTTTGGTGGGCTTTTTCTAGAATCTGCTGCGCTTTTTTCTCTGCTTGCTGGATAATTTCTTCCGCTTCAATGCGGGCATTTTCTAGGATTTGATCTGCTTCCTCTCGCGCTGGCTGCAGTGTTTCTTTTCGAAGAATATCGCAAATTTTTTTAACTCTCTCTTTTCCTACCTCTAGTTCTTGCATGTGTCCTCGTTTTCGAAAAGTTTGCATTATGTTATTCTCTATAGATGGTGTTTTTTTCAATCAATTTTTTCAAGTCCTATATAAAAAGAGCTAAAAAAAAAATTGCACTAAATTTCTAGCTCGCATACGTTGAGTTTTATAGGACTGAAAAAGAGGCCTTGGCTTTATGAAAAAAATCTTATTTTGCGCTCTATCATTACTCGTAGTTTTGTCTTCCTCTCCTTCTTTTGCTTGGGAAGAAAGAGAAGAAATTACAGAGCTACAAGAATGCTCTGACAGACTTTACCGTCATGATATCGGCGGAGGAGATGGCGCATTTACAGCTCTAGGAAGCTCTATGTTCGCATGGGGAGCAATCCTTGCTGTGGTTGTGACCGTTGTCACTCTTGGTTTACAGCAAAGTTCTGCAAAGAACTAAAAAAGATGGCTTGAACTCTTATTTATCTACAGATAAAATCTCAGCTAAACTCATTTCTTTGGGATTATCCTTAAGAAAAGTACGCATACGTAAAAAATATCTTTAGATTAACCAGAGTTAAGCCCCTATGAAAAAAGCCATCTCTACCTTTATGATTTTAGCTCTCGTAACCACTACACTCAGGGCAAGCGACGTGACTCCAGTTCCAAAAGAACCCAGAGAAGTTAGCAAAGCACCGAAAGAGATCTATAACGCCGGCAAAGCAAAGCAATGGCAAAATATCTTCTTAGCGATCGGTGTTGTCACAGTAGCCGTCGTGACTTGTCTTATCGTGGCGAATCACTATGATCATCATAAGCATCACCACCATCACGACCACAAAAAATAAATCTTATTAATAAAGAAACCATTTGAATCGAAAGGAAACCATATGAATCAGCTAGAGCAGCTCAAAAAGATGACAACCATTGTTGCAGATACAGGTGAAATTGAAGAAATTAAAAAATTTAAGCCGACCGACGCTACAACCAATCCCTCTCTCATCTTCGCAGCCTCTAGCAAACCAGAGTATTCTCATCTTGTCGATGAAGCAATTGCGTTTGGTAAAGCAAAAAAACTCTCTCCTTCAGAAGAGAAGAAGCTGATTTTAGATAAAGTCTTTGTCAAATTTGGGCTCGAAATTCTAAAAATTGTTCCGGGGCGCGTCTCTACAGAAGTGGATGCAAGGCTCTCTTATGATGTAGAAGGAAGCATTGCAAAGGCAAGATCCCTCATTTCCATGTATGAAAACGCAGGAGTTGATAGAAAACGCATCCTGATCAAGCTTGCGTCTACTTGGGAAGGGATCCAAGCTG
>JABEVM010000028.1 GCA_013041585.1 Chlamydiota bacterium | reverse complement strand
TTTTGTTCAAATTAGAAATCGTAAATAAAAAGATAAAGAAATGAGCTCTGAAAGTGGAAGAATTCTTGCAGCCAATTCTCAAGTGATTGCTTCTTTGCAAGAAGGCGATCTCTTGGGCTATGACCAAGAGGGAAGGCTGTATGTTCAAAAGAGTGGGGAAGAATCCCAAAAAACCCAAAGAGTTTTTGAAGAAGCGCAAGCAAAGACACTTAAACAAGAAAAAGGCCAAGCCATTGTTTTGGCAACACAAAAGCACTTTGAAACCTTAGATTCAAAAGAATTTCTAGGAACGTACAGAAAAGTTCTTCAAGTTATCAACCAAGATCAAGTTCTTTCAACGGTAGATAAGAAAAACTTAGTAGATGCATTGTATCAGAGCCATTACAAGCATTTATGCAATGAGGGAATTGATCCTGTTACAGCAGAAGCTACAATCACAATCATGATGAGTTTTGATCCGGAGGTTGATCCTGAAACAAAAGAAAGAATTTCTCCCAGCAGGGCAACAGGAGGAATGAGCGGAGCTTATTACATTCGAAATCGCGAAGGAGAAAAAATAGGTGTTTTTAAACCTAGGGATGAAGAGCCTTACATGCCAAACAATCCAAATAGATGTAAACGTAGAGACACAGGGGCGATTCGAACTGAAATGAGAAATGGACAGGCATCTGGAACGGCATGTTATAAAGAGGTCATTGCCTACGAAGTACTAGGCGATTTTGCGCCTATACCGCCCACTACATTCATTGAAGTTTATTTCCCAAGATCGATCAGAGAGAAGGATATGGAACTGATCCTCAAATTTGGATCTTTTCAACGTTTTGTAGAAGGATACACTCTCGACACCATTAGAAATCTAGACGTTGAATCAATTCCTGTTTTGGACCTACAAAAGATGGCCTCCTCTGATATTGTTGGATACAATGCCGACAGAAGCATGGGGAATATGATGTATGATTCTGAAAAGAACCAACTGCATTGTATCGACCAGGGAGTTACCTTCTTGAGCAGCTTGGATTGGAATCTTCCTCCTGACGACATACTTGCAGAAGTAAGCTGTCATTGGGGAGACTTTCCTCAGTGCAGGGGGCCTATTCTTCCTGAAGTAAAAGATTGGATTCTAGGCCTTGATGAGAACAAGATTGAAAGTATAATACGCAGTCGTATGCAGATGGTGCTTACCCAAGAAAATGCTCCTTCTACAGGCGATTTGGAAAAGTACATTAATGGGATTGTAGTTTCAAATAAAACTCTGATCCTCTTTATTAAAAAAGCTGCCGAAAAAGGATGTACTTTATCTCAAATTGGCGAAATGGTTATGGAAATAGAATCTGAAAATGAAACAGATCCTAAAGTTCCTATGATCCAGAAAATTTGTAGGGAAGCATCTGCTGCAAGAGAAGCAAATAATCCCAATTTCTTAGCAGATCCCTGGAAATTTGTATCGGATACTATGGATAAATATTTAGAGGATATCCATTAGAAAGGATCGCTAAGTAAAGATTATTCTTTGTAGATAACAAAGTTTAATTTACTCTTCCTTATGTTTTACATGATTTAAAAGAGGTAAAGGTGTCTGTTGTAACTTTTGATCCTTCACTTATTCCAACACTTCCTTGTCAGCTTATAAATATAGAAGATCAGTCAACAGTTGTTCTCTTCTCTCAAGGAATAGAAGGTCCTGCAAAATTCACTGAAGACTATAGTCATATAGAAGCATCTATGAAGCTCGTAGGAATACCTATTCCTCCTCATCAAAAACAAGAGTATTCTCTTTCTCCTGATCGCGTAGCTATTCGTCTTGATGATCCTCTTTTCGGCAAAGCTTTCTTTGAAATACACTATAAAAATAACATGAATCAAGATGTGTTTCATTGGAAAAAAGTCTGATTTGACCTTTGCTTATTTCTAGCTCTATAGAGAACAATTCATAGTTCTAGCGTTGATAGACAAATTTTCCTTTACAAGGAAGAACTTTTGTTGTTTTGTTCAAATTAGGAACTGTGAATAAAGAGATAGGGAAATGAGCTCTGAAAGCGGGAGAATCTTAATCGCCAATTCTCAAGTGATTGCTTCATTAAAAGAGGGTGATCACTTAGGTTGCGACGTGCAAGGAAGGTTATATATTCAAAAGCCTCCAGGAGAGGCTAGCCCAATAACCGAGTTTTTCCGAAGATTTCAAAAAGAAGCTACAAAAGAAGATACTAGCAATGCTGTTGTCTTAGCCACAGAAAAGTACTTTGAAACTCTTGATCCAAAAGAGTTCCCAGAGCGTTACAGAGAAATTCTGGAAATTTTAAAAAGAGAGGGTTTTCTTCTTCCTGGTGATAGAACAAGACTAGTCGATATAATATATCACCATAGGCATCAAGGCCTTATTAAAAGTGGGTATGATTCAATCACAGCAGAAGGCATCCTTAGCATTGAAATGAGCTTTGATGCTGAAATTGCTCTAGAGGTAAGAAAACAAATTTGTCCTCAATTGATCAATCAGGGTTTAGGCGGTTCCTATTACATTAAAAATTTCCGAGGTGAAAAAATTGGAGTTTTTAAACCCTCTGATGAAGAAGTTTATATGCCTCATAATCCGCGAGATAAACTTCCTGATGTACATGATCGATTTTTAAGAAAGGGAAAAAGACAAAGAGTCGGTCATATAGCAGGCACTTCCTGTTATAAAGAAACTTTAGCATATGACCTAGCTGGAAAATCTTCAGGAATTCCTTTTACAACGCTCATTACCGTTCCTTTTCCTGTTGCTAAAGGATCGAGATCAATGATGCTAAAAACAGGTTCTTTTCAACAATTCATGCCCGGCGTTTCTTTTCATGAACTGAAAATTTCAGATATAACGAGTATTCCAACTACAGAAGTGCAAAAGCAAGCTGCTTTTGATCTGGCTTTTGGCAATAGTGATCGTAACTATGGAAATGGACTTTATGATAAAAGAAAAGGGGAACTTCATTCTATTGACCAAGGGCTAATTTTACTAGATAGTTTGAACTGGAATAATCCGGTACATGATATTTTTGCAGAAACACATGGCTGCTGGATGGTTTTTAGCCAAGCTAAAGAATCGATCGATGCTGAAATAAAAAATTGGATTCATGATCTAAACGAAGGTGAAATCGAACAAAAAATTCGCGCTACCTTCGTATCTATGTTAACTTTAGAAAATCCTCCTCCCAAAATGGAAGAGCTTCAAAAATATGTTGATGGAATTGTGGTTGCTAATAAAACTCAGATCTTATTTTTAAAAAAAGCTGTTGAAAAAGGATTTACATTATATGAAATAGGAGAAATGGTTATGGAAACCTCAAGCAACTCTATTTCCCGTCCTCTTCTTGAACGTATTTGTAAGAAGATGTCCGTATCTTTGAAAGATCCTGAAGTTCAAGAGGATCCCTGGAAATTTTTATCGTCTTTAATGGACGAGCATTTAGAAAGAGAATTGAAAAAATAAGTCGAACAATAGAGGTTACAGGTATGCCAGATGATGTATTTAGAAAACCTATGAAGCTTATCAATAAGAAAACGAATGATGAAATTGTCTTATTTCCAGAAGGCTTTCAAGGTAAGGCTGTGTTTTCAAAAGAATATGCCCATATAGAATCTGCAATGAAAATCGTTGGAATTCCTCTATCCAGAGAACAAAAAAAGAAGTATAAACTTGATGAAAATAGAGTGGCAATCCGTTTAGATGATCCTGGATTTGGCAGGGCCTTTTACGAAGTGTATTTTACAGAATCGATGGACCCCGCAGTGTTCACTTGGAAAGCTGCATAAAAATATAAGGAGTTGATCTTGAAAAAATATTTATCCTACCTAGCTTTTTTGACCATGGTTACAGTAAGGATCTATAGCGAGGATGCTGCCACGCAAGATGACGACTCCGTTAAAACTGAAAGCGTAAAAAAATGGGTTATCCAGCCAGAGAAGCTTAGTCAAACATTGCAAACTGTTCAAATTGCTGGAAAACAAATTTCTTATAATACAACTACAGGGCCTCTTGAGCTCAGAGATGAGAAGGGCGAGGTAAAAGCTAGCATTTTTTTTGTAGCGTATACAAAAACTAAGGAAGATCCAGATCTAAGACCAATCACTTTTGCTTTTAATGGAGGCCCTGGCGCTTCATCTGCTTGGCTTAACCTCGGAGCTTTTGGACCGAGAAAAATCCCGAACTTAGATTTACAATCTCCTTCGCCTCCATACCATTGGGTGGATAACCAAGATAGCATTTTGGATCTAACAGATTTAGTTTTTATTGATCCAGTAGGCACAGGGTTTAGTTATGCAGAGCCATTAAATACTTCGAAAAAGTTTTACGAAGTGGAAAAGGATATCGAGTCTATGGGGGACTTTATACGAGATTATATTACCTATTTTAACAGGTGGCTTTCTCCTAAATATTTAGCAGGAGAAAGCTATGGAACGACAAGGGCTATAGGTCTTGCTGAGCATCTTCAAGAAGAGGGGATATATCTGAATGGACTTGTTCTAGTCTCTGTCGCCGTCGATTATCAAAATTTCTTATTTCAATATGATAATAACCTTCCCTATCTATTATCACTTCCTAGCTATGCGGCAACAGCTTGGTATCATAAAAAGCTAGGGGGTAAGGATCAATCAACTCTACAAGAGATCACAGAACGGGCCAAAGATTTTGCGTATCATGACTACTGTTTAGCTCTATTGCAGGGTGACAAACTCCCTCAAGACAAAAAAAATCAAGTTGTACGGACTTTGTCGGAATTTATAGGTCTTACACCTGAGGTCATTACCCGGAATAACTTGCGCATATCACCTGATGTTTTCACACTTGAATTATTTAAAGATCAAAAACAAGTGGTGGGAAGTTACGATAGCAGGTTGATTGGATACTATACTGACGGAGACCGCGCATCTTTTGAAGAAGATCCGAGTATTAAAAATATTTTCGGGATATTTGCAGGCGTTTTTAACGCCTATTTGAAACAAGAACTTCAATATGTTGATGGGTATGCACCCTATAAGATGCTCAATAGTGATGTCCATAACAGCTGGGATTTTTCCTCTTCGGGGCCTTTTGCTCTGAACATGATCCAGTCTATCAGTAGATCTATGATCTTGAACCCTAAGCTAAAAATTTTTGTAGCAAGCGGATATTATGACCTTATTACACCCTTTAGCAATGCGATCTATTCGTTTGACCACTTGAACCTACCTGAGTCATTTCACAAAAACGTCACATTAGAAAAATATGAAGCAGGCCACATGATGTATTTAAATCCACAGGTACTGCAAAAACTGAAAATGGATTTAGATAAATTTTATAAAAAGTAAGCTGCTTGCAAATTAGGATTCTTTTTCAGGAAGGAGCTGGGATGGCTTGGCATTTTCCCAGTCTTTGGCAAAACGGTCTAAATTTTCTAGCGTGAGGGGATGATCCCCAGTAAATTCAGCAAAAATCTTTTCTTTTAATGTAACGGCGTGGATTCCCATATCCATACACTGGCGCACTTGTTCAGAAGAGCGAAGGGATGCTGCTAAGAGTTTGGTAGGGAATTTATACATTTCAATGAGCTTTAACATTTCTTTTAAGACACTTTGCGCATCTTCTCCAGAATCATGCAGTCTTGAAAAATAAGGGGCTATATAAGAGGCGCCTGCTAAGCAGGAGAGTAAGACTTGATTTGGGTGAAAAACGCAAGTGGACATGACTGGGAGTTTTTGCTTAGAAAGATGGGTTATCGCTTCCAGACCTTGCTCAGTTGCTGGGATTTTTACGATGATACGAGAAGAAAACGCAAAAAGCTTTTCAGCCTGCTTGATCATAGAACTTGCATCAAGGGTTGTCACCTGGGCGGTAACAGGTCCTCCTTGAATTTGGAGAACTTCGTTTAAGACCTCTTCTAATGACTTAGAAGAGCTAGCTATGATGCTTGGATTTGTTGTAACCCCATGCAAAATGCCCATTTTTTTAGCTTTGCTTATGAGTTTTTTATCAGATGTATCTAACCAGATTTCCATAATGTGACCTTGCTGCATTTTCTCTGAATATAATAAAAAGAAGAGCGGAATACAAGGGACTTTTATTCGGAAAAGATTTTTTGTAAAGACTCTCCAAATTGCTCTCGGATCAAAGCCAGATTCCAATCAAGGGACTCGTCTTGCGCATTTTTCATGCTGAGAACTTGAAGGTAAGGGGACTGAAAAATCTGCTTTTCATCTTTAAAACGAAGAAGCAGTTTATAGTTTCCATTATTGAGACAAAATTCAAATGGAGCCCTACTTGCATTATATCTTGAAGAAATCACAAACGAGTGGCGATTTTTACGTAAAATGGATTGACCATCAAACAGAGAGCTGTAGTAGTCTTGCTCTAAAAGATGGTGCAAAACGCTAGGGAATACATCAATATGAGAGATGATATTGCCTTTTTTAGCGGCAGTTTTCTCTTTGTTCATTCCCAGTTTTAGGTAGATCGGAACGTTTGTTTGGGGTTTATTCAGCTCGGATGCATGAAAAAGATTTCTAGGTTCCATAAACTCTTCACCATGATCACCTGTAAAGATGATTACAGAGTCATCCCAACCCTTTGTAGATTTTACAGTCTCGACAACTTTCCCAAAAAGTTTATCTACGTAATGAATTGCATTGCGGTAGCGGTTTTTCACCTCTTCTAAGTCTTTTTTAAAGCAGCTCGTACCAATGTAGTCGATACTATCTACGTACGGGGTGAAAACAGAATCCGTCTCTTCAGGCCAGCTGTAGTTAAAATGTGTGGAGTCTAAAAAGGTAATAAACACATGACCTTCTTCGCTCAGGGACTGGATGTCTTTACGCAGCTGATCAACAATCAGCGTATCGCTCTCAAAAGCTTTAACTCCATCTTCGTGTGGTTTAAAACATACAGAATCGGCAAGATATTGGTTTTGCCCAAAAATTCGATTGTCCATTTCGTAATAAGAAAGTCTTGCTGAAGTATACAAATGGATTTTATAGCCCATTTGCTTCAGGATTTGTAGTGGAACGCTACCGGATTTCCAGTTCGAAAATTTATATTTATCCCAGTAGAAAGGAAGCTTTGAATAAAAAATGCAAAACCAGGAATGGTGGGAATTGTTTGCATTAGAAAATGAGTTAGAAATGGCAATATTTTCTTGCTTGAAAGAGTGTAGGTTCGGAGCTATTTCCTTCGTCATAAAATCTTCGCGAAGGCTTTCTGTGACAAATAAGAAAATATTTGGTTT
This sequence comes from Chlamydiota bacterium, assembly GCA_013041585.1. GTDB lineage: Bacteria > Chlamydiota > Chlamydiia > Chlamydiales > Rhabdochlamydiaceae > JABEVM01. The sequence continues at coordinate 96 of JABEVM010000028.1, read as the reverse complement.
TTTCTTAGGCATCACTTTTTGCGCTTGTAGTTTCTGAATAGTCGCTTTTTCAGAAAGCGGCTCCTTTAAAAACTTTTGCACGAGAAGGTAAGAATC
>JABEVM010000027.1 GCA_013041585.1 Chlamydiota bacterium | reverse complement strand
CTTAGATCCCGCTTACCATAGAACCGGGCATATCTGGCATATTTTCATAGAAAATTTACCTGAAGACTTAGAATATGGCTATCATGTCGACGGTCCTCATATACCCAGGGAAGGACTTCGTTTTACCCCATTAAAAATTTTAGTTGATCCGTATGCAAAATCCCTCAATACCACAAATGTCTGGGGAAACTTTCCAAGCCAATTACTAGGAGAAATCATCTTAGACCCTCCCTTCGATTGGGAAAATACCAAACCCCCACGTCTCGATTGGAAAGATCTTGTTATCTACGAAATGCATGTACGCGGATTTACAGAGGACAAAACAAGTAATTCTAAGCATCCAGGGACGTTTTTAGGAATTATTGAAAAAATCCCCTACTTAAAACAGCTTGGTGTAAACGCAGTTGAACTCATGCCTATTTTTGAATTTAATGAGACCGAATATGTTCGAGTACATCCAGTCACTGGAGAAAAGCTCTATAATTATTGGGGTTATTCCACTTTAAACTTCTTCAGCCCCATGAAAAAATATGCCTCTTCAACTAGCAAAACATCTGCGATTGAAGAATTTAAACGCATGGTGAAAGAACTTCATCGAAATGGGATAGAAGTCATTCTGGATGTTGTCTTCAACCATACAAGCGAAGGAAATGAAAATGGGCCGATCTACAGCTTTAAAGGTATAGATAATTCTGTATATTACCTTCTTGATAAGGAGGGCAGATATAAAAATTACTCAGGGTGCGGTAATACCATGAACTGTAATCACCCTGTTGTGCGTGACCTGATTTTAGACGCTCTGCATTATTGGGTAGATGAAATGCATGTCGATGGCTTCCGATTTGATTTGGCTTCCATTTTAACTCGGGATGAAAATGGGATGCCTATGGAAAACCCACCCATTGTAAAAGCCATTTCCGAAGATCCTCTTTTTGCTAATACTAAATTCATTGCGGAAGCGTGGGATGCTGCAGGCCTTTATCAAGTAGGGAACTTCCCCCATTTTGGTGTCTGGGCGGAATGGAACGGTGTCTTTAGGGACGTTGTCCGCAGCTTCTTGAAAGGAACTGATGACAGAGTAGGAGATTTTGCAAGGGCCATTTCCGGTTCTAAAGAACTGTATGGAGAAGATAGAGAGCCATATCATAGCATCAACTTTGTCACAGCGCATGACGGCTTTACACTAAGCGATCTGGTCACATACCAAAATAAACATAACGAAGACAATGGGGAAAATAATCTTGATGGAGCAAACCAAAATGATAACTGGAACTGCGGCACAGAAGGTCCCTCTCCTCGGGAAGAAATTTTACATCTCCGAAAAAAACAGATGCGCAACCACCACTTAGCTCTTATGGTTGCTATAGGAACCCCTATGATCCTTATGGGAGATGAATATGGCCATACTAGAAAAGGAAATAACAATACTTGGTGTCATGATAATGAGCTGAATTGGTTTTTGTGGGACCATGCGCAAAAAAACGAGGATTTTACTCGGTTTTATAAAAAAGTGATCAACTATCGGAAGAACCACCCCCTACTCCGAAGAGAGAAATACTTAAGTCCTACTGATGTGACTTGGCATGGGTTTGATCCTGAAACCCCAGATTGGAGCAGCGAGAGCAGGTTTGTGGCCTTTACACTCCACGACCCTTCGAAAAAAAATGAGCTATATATCGCTTTTAATGCCTATTTTACAGATGTGGATGTCAAGCTCCCTTTACCAATAGAAAATAAAAAATGGTATCGTGTCATCGACACATCGCTTCCTGCGCCGCACGATTTTTCAGATAATCCACACCATCAGACTCCCATAGAGGGAAATTATCGAATGAATTCTTATTCGGCGATACTTCTAGAAGCGTTTTAAAGAGAATTGTGCAAAAGATGATCTTATTCTGTGTAAGAAAAAAAATGTTATGCTAGTCTAAGCAAATAAAGCAACTTTGTTAAGGATGGTGACTATGCAGAAATGGATGACTGCTTTATGTCTTACTCTTTGCGCAGTAAGCTGTAAAAATAACGATCAAGACTATGCAAGAGTTGAGCAAAAAGTCTCTTCTCCAACTGTAGCAATTATCCCAGTTTATGATCACTCTACACATAGGCTTCCTTGGGATGTTTCTGCAGAACTTACACAAAGTATCCATCATAGGCTTCTTCAAAAGGAAAACTTTCTTCTTACCCAGCAAAATAAAGCCAGTTCTTTAAAGAAAGCACTTCTTGCTAACCAAAACCCTTTTGCAAAAAATGTCGCATGGATGAAAAATGCATTTCCAGGATGTGATTTTGTCGTCTTCATGGAGCTTGTAAAGCATGAAGAAATCTCTCAAACCCCTGAAAAGGCAACTCTTGAAGATTCTTCAGCTTATCTACAAGTGGCTCTGCGAGTGCGCGCATTAGATCTTCGAGGAACTTCCCCTAAAGTTGTTTTACAGGAAATTGTTTCAAATAGGCAGTTCCTTCCCGTAAAATTTACGAAAACGAACTTTGTTCAAGTCCCATGGGGAGATCAGTTTTATCCCATTTCTCCAGTTGGTGTCGCACATCAAAATTTAAGTAAAAAGGCAGCAGATCACATAGCCGATTACATTTCTATTTCACAAAGCCAGGAACATGGTAGAGAGTAAACAAACAACCCTTCTTTCGGGGCAATTAGATACGCTTGTAGTTTTTGCAATCATCGCCTTCTTTGTAAATTGGATTGCATGGTACAATGGGTTTTATAAATTCCCCAAAGCCAAGCCTCGTGCGCCAGTGCCAGTCACAATCTTTCAAGTGATCTGCGTATTCGGCATTTATCTTGGCATCATGTATTTTGGAAATATTTTCATAGCAAGCATACTGCAGCGTTTTTTTACTCTATCAGAGACTTCTGCTGGTTTTTTTCAGTTCATAACAAGCTCATCCGTCCTGTTTGCACTTTATCTATTCTGTAAAACCCAGGATAAGACCGTTATCCATAGAATTTGGAAAGATCCGGCAAGCCCTTCTCCAATCGCGCAAGATTTTGGCCTTGGGATTCTGATTTGGTTTATCAGCTACCCTATTGTGATGGTCATAAGCAGCCTCTGTGAGATCTTGGTCGTCAATGTTTTCCATCTAGTAAGTCATGAACAAATTGTCGTGCAGTACTTAAAGTCGATCTTTAGCTACCCTTTTTTACTCAGTATGATGCTCCTTGTTGTTTTAGTGGTAGCTCCGATTACGGAAGAATTTTTATTCCGAGGATTTTTGCAAAACTTTTTTAAAAAGCACCTAGGAAGAAAGGCGGCTATCCTTCTCTCTTCCTTTTGTTTTGCTCTTTTTCACTATTCACAAGGACAGGCTGCAGGCAACGTATCTTTAATCGTATCTCTATTTGCTTTTTCTTGTTTCCTTGGGTTTATCTATGAAAGGCAAGGTTCTTTATTTGCAAATATCGCGCTCCATATGATGTTTAACTTAGCAACTACGGTTATGATCGCATTTGATTTATAGGAATAGCTATGAACTACAACACAGAAAGTTTTGGCATTTCAGATATCGGTCTCGTAAGAGAAAATAATGAAGATCATTGGGCTATGCTCGCAACCCCGCCTTTTTTTGCGTTAGCAGATGGTATGGGGGGACAT
>JABEVM010000214.1 GCA_013041585.1 Chlamydiota bacterium | reverse complement strand
GTTACATAAAAACAAAAAGGATATACCATGGCAAATCTTCTCATCTCCAAAAAGAAAGCAAAAATGATTACGGCAGCTCTATTTGTCCTAGGGCTTGCTATCCTCACCTATACTAAAAGTTGGTGGCCTGGAATTATGCTGGCTTTTGGCCTGCCTTTAGCACTAAGGCAATACTTTTTGGGAAGACACTACGATATGGGTGTCTCTCTTTTTGTGTTCATTGGGGTCTTTGTTACGGTGCAGTTCGATATATCATGGGAAATCCTCTTACCCGTCTTATTCACCTTAGGCGGTATTTATATCTTCTTCCGCGAATTCATCGAAAGCGAGGAAGCTCCCGAAACCGAAGAAGAAGACAACCTCAACCATGAGATAGAAGAAGAGGCTGAGGATCGTCATCCGAAATAGTTGATCCCCATAGCAGCTTTGGCTTCATAAAGAGTTTGTTCAGAAACTTCTCTTGCCTTTTCAGTTCCGACTTGTAAGATTCGCATCACTTCAGCAGGATCGCTGGCAAATTGCTTTCTTCTTTTTCGAATCGGATCTAAGAAAGATTCCAAAACTTCTAAAAGTCTTTTTTTCACAATCGAATCCCCAAGACCGCCTCTTGTATAGTGTTCTTTCATCTTAAGTACGCCTTCTTTATCTGGATCAAAAGCGTCTAAATAAATAAAAACAGGGTTCCCCTCGACTTGTCCTGGATCTTCCACTCGTAAATGATTGGGATCGGTGTACATGCTTTTCACCTTTTTAGCGAGGACATCGCTCTCATCAGAGAGATAGATCCCGTTTTGCAAAGATTTGCTCATCTTAGCTTTGCCGTCAATTCCTGGCAGACGTGCAATTTTAGGAACTATCGCTTTGGCTTCCACAAGAACCTTTGTTTTATAAATACGATTGAAATGACGCACAATTTCGTTTGTCTGTTCAATCATAGGGATCTGGTCTTCACCTACTGGAACAAGGTTTGCTTTAAAAGCTGTGATATCCGCAGCTTGGCTAACTGGATAGACCATAAATCCAGCCGGAACGTTTTCCCCATATCCTTTTTGTACAATCTCTTGCTTCACAGTAGGATTATGCTTAAGGCGGTTCCATGTGATCAAATTCAAATAATATTGGGTAAGCTCGCAAAGAGCTGGAAGCTGCGATTGTATGAACATGGTCGACTTCTCTGGCGAGATTCCGACAGCTAGGTAATCAAGAGCGACTTGAAACACATTCTCTTTGATCTTCTCAGGCTCTTCCGCGTGGTCTGTTAAGGCTTGCGCATCAGCAATCATCACAAATTGCGTAACGCTCTCTTGTAAAAGAATGCGATTTTGTAAAGAACCCACGTAATGGCCTAAATGAAGCGGTCCAGTCGGTCTATCTCCAGTAAGTACGATATCTTTTGCCATATTCCCTGCATTTTTTTTCTAAAACTCTTGATTATATTATATCTGATATGTGATGAACAAGTGCAAAAAACACTTATAAACAAATAATTGTAAATAAAATGGATGACAAAGTAAATCCGCAGCCCTTAGGAAGCTACACCATCTTGCGTAGTTTAGGCAAAGGCGGCATGGGAGAAGTTTTTTTAGCCCATGACGACATTTGTAAAAGAGACGTCGCAATCAAACGGATCCGAGACAATCTACTCAGCTACGCTTCTATAAAAAGACGATTTCTGCAAGAAGCCCATATAGCTGCCAAACTGACCCATCCAAACATTATTTCCATTTACTCGATTCACGAAGACAAAGATTTAGTGTTTTATACGATGCCCTACATAGAAGGCGAAACATTAAAGCAGATTTTACGCTCTGCGAAAGAACAAGAAAAACAAGGCATTCCCCTTCATCCTATTGGAGGGTCCATTCCTTCCCTCTTACGTATTTTTTTACCCGTTTGCCAAGCGATCGCCTATGCGCACTCCAAAAAAATACTTCATAGAGATCTAAAACCTGAAAATATCATCATCGGAAAATTTGGAGAGGTATTGATTTTAGACTGGGGGCTTGCCGACTATATCGACAATCAAACCTCTGAGGAAAATGAAAATATCCCTCAAGAAGGAGAAGATCTCACAAAACCTGGAAAAATCGTCGGGACCATTTCCTATATGCCTCCAGAAAGGGTGTTAGGAGCTCCAGCTGACATTTATTGCGATATCTATTCTCTAGGAGTGATCCTCTATCAAATTCTCACACTTCGACTCCCCTTCCACCGCGTTGATTTAAAAACTTTCCGCAAAACTTGTTTGAAAGAAGAGCTAGTAGACCCAATTGAAATCTCTCCCTATCGAGATATTCCTCCAAAACTTGCGGCGGTTGTGAAAAAAAGCCTAGCCCCCTCTCAAAATGATCGTTATCAAAGCGTTTCAGAGTTGATCGCAGATTTGCAAAATTATATTGAAGGACGGGCAGACTGGCTTCTTACAGCGCACCTAGATATCTCTCACAAAGAAGACTGGGAATTTCAAGAAAACATCCTACTTACTAAACATATCGCCATCACACGCAGCCCTGATATCATGGAATGGGTCAGCCTGATGATTTCCAAAAATTCTTTTCCTGGAAATTGTAAGATCGAAACAGAAATCCGTCTTGGAAGCCATAGCCAAGGTATTGGGTTCTTGCTCAATATTCCAGAATCTTCGGAACGAAAAGGATTGGAAGAAGGGTATTCTTTATGGATAGGCTCAAAAAGTCATCCTGAATCCAAACTTTTCTGTAACAATATAGAAGTTATGCAGCTGACAGATCTGCATCTTCTTCCGAATACTTGGGTTGCAATCCGCATTGAAAAAATGGAGAATAACCTCCGTTTTTATGTTAATGGAACTCTTTCTTGTAATTATGTAAGCCATGTTCCCTTGAGCGGGACCCATATTGGACTACTTTATAGAGATGCGGATTTTGAAATAAAAAAAATCGCTGTATTTTCAGGAAGCCAAAACTTGACAGTAAACTGTCTTGCTGTCCCTGACGCATTTCTAGCTTATAAAGCCTACCCCAAAGCTCTTTCCGAATATCGAAGGATCAGTTACTGCTTCGCAGGTAGAGTTGAAGGGCGAGAGGCCCTTTTCCGAGCAGGAATTACTTTAATAGAACAAGGCGCATCGCAAAAGAAAAAATCGCTAAGAAGCCAGTTCTTCCTTGCTGCTTTAGAAGAATTTGGAAAACTTCGCCATACACCAGGCGCACCTTTAGAATATTTAGGGAAATCCCTTGTTTATAAAGCAGATCAGGAACTGGAAGAAGAAGTCAAATGTCTTGAGCTTGCTATACGAAAATACCCGTCTAATCCCTTATCCCCACAACTTGCCGATCATATTGTTTTTCGCCTTCATGAAAGCTCTGCAAAAGATCGTAAAGCCACATATCACTTAGCGCTGCTTTGCCTGCGCCAATTGCCGAATGTTTTTGCGCAAGAAAGCCATAGGCCCCTTCTGCAAAGCTTAGAAACTCATATCGAAAAACCCTCTTTTTTAAAAAACCTTCCGAAAGAAAATACTTCTTTATCGATCCTACTCGCTTTCTGGCTTGGAAAGCCTATCACCCTTGTAGAAATTATTGAACAGCTCTCAGCACAGCCGAAAGAGAATTCTCTTCATATCATGAGCGCATTATTTGCACTGCTGCATTTAGGATATGCGCAGTGGGCCTCTGAAAATAGCCAAGTCCTCCAAGATAACGTAGAGGTTCATCCCCTTTTACAAATCGCTCTCACATGCCATGAGAAAAAAATCTCGCAGTCACTTGAAAAATTTTTCTTGCTGCCAAGTAAACCATTTACTTTCCTGCACTTTCAAACCTTCACCTATGTCGTAGAAACTGCAATTGCAATGCATAAAAGTAAAGAGGTTCTGCCCTTTTTTGCAAAACTTCCAAAAGAAATTCCAACTGAAGAGCGCATGTACATCGATGCTCTGCATATCTATTGCCTTCTTTTGCAAGATGACAGTAAACAGTGCGAATCTATTTTTCAAAATTATCCTAAAGAAACCATTGAAAAAGAAAATAGCCCTCTACGATCGCTTTATGGTTGTTATTTAGCTAAGACAACGGGAGAGAAAAAGGCCTTACAATTTTTGACTACAACTTCGCAAAAACTCTACCCTCCCAGCTCTAACCTACTAAGCTACTCCCTTTCCGGCCATCTCAATTCGAATCACCGTTGGGATAAAGAAGCATTCTTTTGGGAGAAGAAAGAACTCTATAGACAACTTTTTGTCTACTTTCATTGCTTAAAGGAGGAAAAAGAAGAAAAGAAAATACAAGCTCATTTACAAAAATGGAAAAAAGCTCCTCTTGATACGTAAACAGGGTCACACTCTTAAGTTGAGAAATATAAAACAAAAAGTCGAGTCAATAGTTGCATTAAAAGATTGCTTCATTGTCTTGTAAGAGGCCGCAGTCAAATCATTCAGCCTTTCTTGCTCGGAATCTGACACAGTAGTGAATGCATCCAATCCTGTTGCATAACCCACTTGTCCTCCAAAAATAATAGCGCGCGCAGTCGTCTCAATCACTCCTAAAAACGAGGTTACTAAAAAAGCCACCTCCGCACCTACTATTACAGCGAAGTTTGTAAAAATTCTTTTTCTGTAATCATATTCGGAAGTTTCTTTTGGAACGAAGATCGCTTTAGCAATTTTACTATATGCGTCTGGTTCCCCGGGCCTAGGCATGCCATATCCCGTCGTTCTCCAGAACTCAACTGTTTGGTATGTAACTTCTGTTAACGACCTTTCACAGAGAAATGTATAAACCTCTCGTAAATTCATAATATAATCAAATTCCCTTCTTATAAAAATGGGGTTAGCACGATCATTTTAAAGCATAATCTATTGAAAAAAATAGTGTACGGCAAGAACGCAAACTCTACTATATCCCCTGAAAAAAAAGCACTAATTTTTAAAAAAAAATTATCGAGATATACTTTTTTTTACTATCTAGGGCTTTGGTACAGAGCTTTCTCAGCTTACTCCATAAAATAGTCCAAAACTCGAACTAAACAAGATATATATTCAAAAAAATTCTTTACTAATAAACGAAAAACCTATTTTTTATAAACTTTTATATATTTTCTCAAAAAAATACACTATAAATAC
>JABEVM010000213.1 GCA_013041585.1 Chlamydiota bacterium | reverse complement strand
TTTATAAACATTGAAATAAAATACAAAACAATAGAAAATTTTAGATAAAAAAACCTATTTACCTAGAGAATATTATGGCAGCAAGCTCAAGTGTAACAGCAAGGCCTAGAGATGCAGTCCCAGCACCTACACTCGCAGCGCCAAGACAAGCTGCTCTACGGCCTGACGAGAAAAAGTCATACTCTTATGCCTTGGCATTTTTTTCCACCCTACGCCATCCTACAACGATATTTTCATTAGCGCAAAGACAGCTTTTACAATATCAATTCAATGTCATGGGTTTCAACCCCCTATCCCTCATTACAAGTAAAAGTCCAAGTCCTAGACCTATCTCAACCGATGCGTTTAAACCTGAAATTTCTCCTGCTCAACCTGCAGTTGATAAGGCTGCTCTTCTCCCTAATGAAGCAAATAAATTAGTTGCTAACTTGAGTTACTATGTCTCTATGAAAATTATCTATGAGATCCTTTGCGGCTCTAAACCAGATGATGACTCATTCTATTTTGCTCTATTAGAAGCTGCCAATGCAAAAAGAATAACTCCTAGAGGAACAGAACAAGAAGTATCTTCTGAAGAGGTGCAAACAAGGCTCTATTTTGCTTTTTGTAATAAAGTTGATGAACTCACTTCTCTCCCCTTTTCAATCAATCGATTTACACTTAGCGCCGGTAAAGAAATCATCAAAACCGCATTCTATTTTTTACAACCCATAGTTTTCTATCTTTTTGATGATTTCAAAAATCAAATTGGAAAGGATCTGCAGGAATTTTTAGCGAAAAATGAAAAAGATCGTTTCGAGTTTCTTAAAAGTGATATCATCAAACACTTAGAAAGATACTTTAGTGTGCTAGATGGTGTATATGATGATATTGTAAGAAATGACAAAAGAGGTAGACTTGATGAACTCATAAAAGAAGGTGTTACTGCGCCGGATATAAATGGCGGTTACACTTCTTCCGAACTATACCATACATTTACAAAAGCAATTATCCGTAGGTACAATCCTTCTTTAAGTTTGAGCAAAGTGATTCATACGAAACTCGAACACCTCCGTCTACCTCCTGCTCTGTACTTATCCCAGCTCAACATCGTGATTTCTGTTATTACAAATCTCTTGTCACTACTAACTGGTGTGATTCTTTATCTTCCAGAAAAAATTCTAAATAATCTTTTCCAATACGGAATACAAAGCACTTTAAAAAACAACTCTCTTCTCGACAAATTCTTACATCAACGTACAAATTCCTCTACTCATGCAATAAATACTGTCGTTCGCAATTTACTTAAAGACCTTAGGACCTCTTTGAGTAAGCCCAGTGTTATGCCAGCGGAAATCAAGCTTACTCCCCCACCCCTTTCGGATATTCAAAAGCGAGACTTAGAAAATGTTGTTAGGCTGCTTTTTACAGTCTTTGAGAAAAGCCGAGCAGCTTCCCCTGATGAGCTTAAGAAAAAATCTACTCTTTATGATCGGGTCATAAGCTTCAGTCCCTTTTCCTCTTTTATTTCCAACTTTGTTATCAGAGAAGAACCGTTGATCCAATCGACAATCACAAGTCTTGCAAACGCGATTGATACCCTTTTGCGAAGAGCCCCTTTAACTGACCTAACCTTCAACGTAACTAAAGCATTTAACGACACAATTACCACAGCAAGACGTGTCTCAGAAGAAGAAAAAGGCAATGTAAAGAGGCAACTCGATACAGAGGTTGATCAACTTTTAGACGTAGTCATTACCAGAACAATCCAAGAAAAGCTTGAGGGGGAAGTTACAAAAACAAACCTTATCATGCCTAAATTTGTTGATGCTTTAAAAAAGTGTACTCAAACATTTCTAGAAGATACAAGGATGATTTTAGATGTGATTGATACAATCAACGAATTATCTTCCGTAACTCTAAATACATTAACACAAACCCTTTTAGGCTTTCCTGAAAGAATTATCCATCTCGATAGTGAGCTTACTGAACAAGCTATGGTTCAAGAAAGAACAGCTTATCTTAATCCTGCAAGTAGAAGTCTTTTGCATAGTTATCAAAACAGGATAAAAGAAATTCTAGAAGGAAACCCTATTAAACGGGCTATATTAGGAATTAAATCTAACCAAGAAAAATTCAAAATTCTATTAGTAAAAAAAGAACAAACTTCTCAGGCATTACTCACTTTAGGTAACATCACAGCTAGAATCACTATGAATGCTAGTGCAGCTATTTCAGTCGAAAGAGCTATGGAAACACCTACTGTTACTTCCATTGGAAGCGTTATGGAAACAACTCGGCAAGCGCTTGTCTTTCTTTTTGGAGTATTAGAATTGAGTGATGAACCTTTAATTCAATTTCAAGACCTGCTAACCAGTGCACATGTTCAGAGAAAAGATCTTGATATCCTACAAACACTAGTGCCTACAGATCCTTCTGTCTCTATATTTCTTAAGCAAAAAGAGCATAAGTTAACATCTTTTGTTTTATTCGACCAAGTTACACGAAGAAGGGATCTCATCGCTACATCTATAGCAAAAATGTCTAGAGAAGAAGATAAAGATCTGCTACTTGCTGCTCTGAATAAGCTTGCTTCAAGTACAAAGGAAAACTTCGCTAACAATAAACTTGAATATGAAAATCTTGTCACACGCTTAAATGTCGACTATACTCGTGCGTATGAAGAAACCATGCGTAAGCTCGAAGAAAAAAGACAAGAGCTAGTGGCTGTGGTAACAGAATGTCAAAGAAACAACGATGAAGAAATCAAAGATTCTTTACGAGAAATGAAAGAGCAAGTTACTGCATGCAGAACAGTTTTGGGTGAGATAGAACTCTTAAAAGAAAATCTAAGAGCTCCGAAGATTTGGAATTTCAGTCTTCCGGCAAAACGGCTATCCCCCATAGCAAGCCGTGTGCAACCTATGATTAAAGCCAAAATCCAACCGGCCCTTGGATTTATTGGAGAACCTAGAAATTATCTCTACGGAATCGTGCATAGCATCATGCGCGACTTTGTTGGGGATAAACCAAATCACCGAAGATAAATCTTATTTATTTCCTACCTTGGTTTATGTATATTTTACCTAAATCAGGGTGGAGACTATGAGAGAACCTATTTTATCTGCGGCCCAAGCACATCAACAAATGTTCTTTTCAAAAGAAGAAGAAGAAATTTTTTCTTCTTTTAGAGAGCAATTGGAAACAATTGAGACTTTTACAGAGTATGTAAGACACCATCCAAACTGTTTACATAGATCCCATCTTCCAGGTCATGTTACAGCGTCAGGAGTTGTGATTTCACGAGATAGAAAGAAAATCCTTCTTAGCTTTCATGCTAAGCTAAAAATGTGGGTGCAGTTAGGTGGACATGCTGATGGGAATCCACATCTGCATGAAGTAGCATATAGAGAAGCTCAGGAAGAGTCAGGAATAGACGATCTTTACCTCCCCTCTCAAATCCCTTTTGACTATGACATCCATGAGATCAAAGCAAATAGTAAAGAACCTGCGCATCTGCATTATGACGCAAGGTATCTCATCATTGCGAGTCATGATAACTATACGATATCTTCAGAATCATTAGATCTTAAATGGGTGCAGATAGATAGGATTAAAGAGTATACAGAAGAGGCGTCCGTAGTACGATTACTCCGGAAGCTTCCCAACCTCTTCAAACTCCTTGACAGAGATCTGCCTTGTTGTCTTTAGTCCCAAAGCTTTGAGGTCTTCCATTCTTTTTAAAAGATTTCCTCTTCCGCCTTGGATCTTATTTACTACGTCATGGTAAGACACATCTGCTCTTCTAAGATGGTCTCCAAGTTTCACGATATCTAGGAGAAGATCTGCAAATTTATCGTAAAGCTTGCCCGCTTCCTCCGCAATTTTTTGCGCATTGTGGTTTTGTCTTTCCATTTTCCATAAAGAATCGATTGTTCGTAAAACAGCGATCAAATTCACAGGACTTACAACCACAATTGATCTTTTCCAGGCGTAATCAAAAAGAGCTTGTTCTTCTTGCATGACAAGAGAAAAAACTGATTCAATCGGAACAAAAAGCAGAACAAAATCAGGAGTTTTAAGAGAGTCTAAGCTCTGATAGTTTTTGCTTGAAAGATCATCTACATGGCTATAAAAAGAACCAACAAGCTTTTTTAGATGCTCTTTTTTCTCGCCTTCCGTCTCTGAGCTGCAAAACCGATCATAGTGTATGTAAGACATCTTAGCGTCAATGACAATATGCTTATTTTCAGGAAGCTGAATAATTACATCCGGTTGAAGACGGGATCCTTCAGAGCTTTTTAGATCAATCCCTTTGCCTTGGATAACGTATTCATGGCCTTCGCGAAGACCTGAGGCTTCTAAAACTTTCTCGAGTACTACTTCTCCCCACGTCCCTTGCGCTTTTACATCACCGCGCAAAACCTTCCCTAATTTGTTTGCTTCATGAGAAATGAGCACATTTGACTCTACAATGCTTTGCATTTCATGCTTAAGAAGGAGATGCTGCTGTAAATCTAGTAAATGGGTGTCTTCGATTTTTTTTTGAAAATGCTCCATCTTTTCTCGAAGAGGAGTAAGAAGCTGAGAAAGACCCTTTTGGGAGTCTTCCTGAAAACGAAGAGATTTTTCTTGAAAGATCCGATGAGAGAGATTTTCAAATTCTAAGGTAAGCTTTTGCTGAAGGGACACTAGGTTCTTTTCTTGCTCGAGAAGACGGAGATCTGCATTGAACCTTTCCGATTCAACACTTGCAAGCTGCTTTTCTAAAAGGTGATTGGTTTCACGAAGGGTATCGATCTCTATTTTTTGGGCAATCGCTATGCTTTTCCTTTCTTTTAAGATAGGCCGTAGCAGAATCCACGTTAGGCCTACTCCGCAAAATAGGCCTAAAAGCAATCCGAGGTCTGAAAAACCAGATATCATTGCGCTGCAGTCATTAGTTGACGCTTTTTATCGCGATATTCAACTAGGATATCTTTCACTTTCTTTTCCACTTCATCTCTTGGAGCTACTTCTCCTTGGATGAGAGAAAAAATGTACATTGTACTGATCTTTGCTTTAACATATTTCGGGAACACGTCGGAAGAGTTCGCTACGATCTTTTTTGCCATCGGATTTGTAGAACCTTGGCAAAGGGCTAAAATCTTCTGAAGTTTTTCCTCTTCTAAAATAACATGCTCGTTCATGACGGCTTCTTTCGATTTTTCACCAGATAAATAAGAGGATTGAAGCATCAATTTCTTTAAAGCAAATTCTTCCTGCACTTCTTGTAATGATTTTTCAAAAGGACCTGTAGAATTAGCAAAAGATCCTTTTTCTAAGTTATTCAAATAGTCCCATACTTCTTTTTCATCTGTTGAACAAGTATCAGAAGAGAAAAGCTGTGTAATGACGATGGAAATCGGAGCATCGGGATTTTGTTTAAGGATTTCACGAAGTTTGCCATTACGCTCCTGGTCTAATGCTTCTACTTGCTTAGCAAGCCCTTTCGGATCTTTGTAATCAGCTTTAACTTCTTGGATAAATTCCTGTAATTTTCCCTGCTCACGGTCATTCAAATATTTTGTATGCAATGCTTCAAGAAAATTCTTATATTCTCCAGCTTGGTACTGGGCATCAATTTCTGCGAACGCCACGCTTGGATCCTTATCACGAGAAGTTGTCTCTGCAAGCAAGGGTGATGTTAA
>JABEVM010000212.1 GCA_013041585.1 Chlamydiota bacterium | reverse complement strand
GCCTAATATAGCTGCAATGATAGCTATGATAAAAAATATAACAGCCCAATAAAGCATTTTTTTCTCTTTGTTATAAAGGTCCTAAAATTGTGAATCCCCAAATCCCAAGAATGGCATGAGATAGGGAAATTCCGGCAATCGTTTTCTGCCTAGAGTAAAGCCATCCCCAAAAACAACCAACTATAAAAACGTACAGGGAGATTTCTAATGAGAGCTGAAGATGAAGGGTGCTAAAGATCAGGTTTGATAAAATGATGGAGAAAAATGCTTTCCTCTCTCCAACTAAAAATCTGGTTAGGGAGCCTTGTAAACACCCTCTAGCCATCACTTCCTGTACAGGGGCTAGTAGAGCATACCCTACTGTGACAAGCAGCCAGTTGAAGGTTCCCAAGCCTTGCTCAAGCATTTCATGAATATGGAAAAGAGGTCTGTCATGAAACATGGGGAAAGTGGAGATAAGAAACCATTTAAGAAGAAGAAGGAAAAGGACAATGGCAAGGGTATAGGATAGGGACTCAAGGACTGCGGGCTTCCAATTTTTAAGAGTTAACCCGTATGCACTGAGTGGATAGCCACTTTTTCTCATAATCATATAGAGAAAATAGCTTAAAAACAGGATTAAGGGAATGCTGATTGCGGAGGAAACTTTAGGATTTAAATCGAGCAGGGCTATCCCATTTAAAATAAAAAAGAAACAACCAAGCGCCATGAGGATATAGCATAGAAATTGCCCCATTGCGATCCTCATTTTTGCGAGCTCGAGCTGTTTCTTAATTGATGCAACAGTTGTTTTATTCATCTCTTGGAGCCGAGTGGCCATATTTCTTGAAAGATGAGTGATGACTTTATTGTAAATATCCGGATTGTTTTTTGTTGCGCTTTGCAATTTCTCTAAGGAAAGCTTTATCAAGATACTTTTCTCGGTGGCATGCACCGAGGCTGTTCGAAGCTTATCTCCTAACGCAGCGATTTCCCCAACCCAGTGTCCTGCTCCTAAAATCGCTAAACGGTGCCCCTTCTTACTTACTTCTAGGCTTCCTCGTTCAAGAAAATACAGCTCATCCGCCTCGCTCCCATCCTTAAACAAGACATCATCTTTTTCTAAGATGACTTTTAGCAGTATAGGTTTAAGGATTTTCCATTCACTAGCAGTAAATTCTGATTTCAATTTTGAATTATCAAAAGAGGTAGCTAAAGGGTTATCCATTAGAATCAACCATTTTTCTTCACAAATAGGTAAATTTCTTTTTATCAAAGGGTGAGAACTTTGCCAATATAAATTGAGAAAAGAAGCTTTTTATAATAGAGAATTTGTCTATACTAAGCTTGTATAACCCTAATTTTCTCATGCAAATTGAAGCTTTTCGAACTCACGTTATCACGCTTGGCGAAGATATCTTAGATATTATGGATACCTATCTTTCTCATGTGAAAGAGAGGGATATTATCGTCATCACATCCAAAATACTCAGTGTCTGCGAAAACTGCTTTATTGAAAAAGACGCCATTTCGAAGAAAGAATTAATCAAACAAGAAGCGGACGCTGTTTTAGAGAGCGATTATCCAAATAGATATGGCGTTCATCTAACAATAAAAAATGGTTTTTTGATCCCATCTGCTGGCATTGATGAATCGAATTGCCAAAATGGGTATTTGGTGTACCCAAAAGCGATCCAAATGAGCGTAGTACGGATTTGGGAGCATATTCGCAAGAAGTATAATCTAAAAGAAGTAGGTGTGTTATTGACAGACAGCCGTACAACGCCTTTGCGTAGAGGAATTACCGGTCAGGGGATTGGATGGTGTGGTTTTAAGCCTTTATATAATTATGTCGGATCGCCTGATCTTTTTGGCAAACCTCTTCGAGTTTCTATGAGTAATATTTTGGATGCGCTTGCTGCAAGCGCCGTTTTAGTCATGGGAGAAGGAAAAGAACAAACTCCTCTTGCAGTTATCAAAAATGCCCCAAAAATTGTATTTTTAGAAAGGGCTCCAACAAAAGAAGAAGAGGACTCTGTTATCATCGCGATGGAAGAAGATATTTATGCACCTCTTCTAACTAAGGCAATATGGAAAAAAGCGGACAAGCTTTAGACTTTTTCGCAAGACTTCAGAAGAAGAGAATTTTCAAAATAGTCTCGTTCTTCAGGAGAAAACTGATCTTTGATCCCTTCCCAAGCAACGATAAATTTTTCTGGTTGAGATTTTTTAATATCAGTAAGAAAAGCTTCTTTATCACTTGGATTCATATGAGGGAATAACCCTTCCATCATATGGATCATTTCCTGCGCCGTCATAATTTCGTAAGTGGCAAAGGATGTAGCTTGTAATTCTTCATCCGTATAAAGCCGTTGTAGTTCAGGCAAAATGATGGTTTCTTCTTCATGAAGATGAGCTAGATTATCGCTTACAAATTTTCTGTAGTGTAAATAAAATTGATATCCAAGCTCAATTTGCTCTTCCTCATCTGTGCATTCTTTGACTTTTGTAAGGGTATTCTGTAGCCATTGCAATTGTTCATGTTGCAATTTATGATCCTCTTCGCTGTGCACATGTATGGAAGAACCTTTTTTCTTTAAGAGCTCATGTAAAGCTTCATTTTCATAATCGGCATGACCTTCTAGCAAATTTACTAAGAAGGTAAATTCTTCCTGAACTCTATGAACTTGAGAAGGGGTTCTAAAATCTGTTTTTGCAACAAGTCTTTCTACTTCGTGAAGTAGAAAACTGACATATTTGTGCTCACGGTAAAATTTATAACGCATAAATGAGTCCTCTAAGGTCTATTTTGACGGTGCTAAAATTTCTTTTCGAATATCTGGGGCGCCATTGTTTGTTAGGTAATCAAAAATATGATTTATTCGCTTTTGTACTTCCTTTTCATGTATAGATCCAAACCAAATCCCCCATTCGTCTTGAGAGCGGATATCATTTGCTTGGCGGGATTTAATGGAAAAAGCGAAGACTTGTTTATCGGAATTACGAAAAAGATAAGTAGCCCCTACCATCTCTTCTGCAATTTTGTCTGTAGAGAGAACAGATTCAAGCAGCTTCCCAGAAAAATGAGCTAGCTCATTTAGATAAGTTTTTTGTTGTGCTTCCGATCTTTTTTCCAGCCCTCCTTGAGGATAAGCTATAAGGAGTTTACCTCCTTTCAAAAGATATTCTCTTACAATTTGAGCTCTGGATCTCACAGTAAGAAGTTTGTCTGAATTGTAGCGGATTGATTCATCAAGTATATCGGAGATGTCGCCACCTGGTTGTATACACACAGGAGTCGCGGGCATGGGGGTATGAATCACTCCGATGAGTTCTTCAATATCTCCAAGCGCTTGAAAGCATGCGAGCATATGCTCAATACAACCTTGTAAGTGTACAAATTTTACCCTTAAATCATCGCTTCCTGTTTCTAAAGCACAATGCTCAGTTTCTAGCGTAGAGAGAATTTGATAGATTTGGTCTTTTTGAGGAATATTACTTGTGAATTCTATAGAGGAGCGTAAATTGGAGAAGAATTTTTTTGAGAATTCATTTTCGGATGATTCCATAGCATAAGATTTATGGAAGGCAAATAGGCATAAAAATAGGATTGCAGATTTGCGAAAGATAGAAAAATAGCCTTTTAAAGAACTCATAATACCCTCCAGTATGAAGGAGAGTTTATAGGGGAAAATCAATAAACTCAATTCTAAATACGTTTAGAAAAGACCTTGGAACCACTTAAAAAAATAGTTTGTGTTTATGGGGCTTGAATATACACTCCTTCTCAAGGAAATTATACCTTTACTGTTTATATGGGGAAGTCATTTATGGAAACGACACCTTGTTCTTTAGCTCTTACATCTTCTCTTTGTTTGGCGGGCGATGATATTTTTATGAAATCTGCAATAGAAGAGGCTAGAAAAGGCCATGAGGAAGGGGGAATTCCTATTGGATCTGTTTTAGTAAAAGATAATCAGATCATAGGCGCAGGACATAATAAGCGCATTCAAGACAACAATCCTGTGATGCATGCTGAGACTGATTGTTTACATAATGCAGGAAGAATAGGCTCTTATAAGGGAACCACTCTGTACTCAACTTTGATGCCTTGCTTTTTTTGTGCTGGGGCAGTGGTGCAATTCGGCATCAAAAAAGTTGTTGTTGGGGAGTCTAAAACATTTTCGGGAGCAAAAGAGTTCATGCAATCCCATGGCGTTGAAGTGATCGATTTAGATCTTCTTGAATGTAAACAAATGATGGATGCTTATATTCAGGCAAATCCTAAAGTGTGGTCAGAGGATATTGGAGAGCTAGAAGAATAACTTATTTCTAAAGATAAAAAAAGAGGTCTCCGAATTGAAGACCTCTTTTTTTTTATGTAAGATGATTAGAAGTCAAACTTCACATCGAGTGTAAAACCATGAAGGCCAAGGTCTCCAGGTGTTCTGTTAGCTTTTAAATCTACTAAGGTATTTTGAATATCGCGCAATTCATTCTGTTGGAACCATTGGTTTACTTCGTAACTTGCTCCAATGGATGCATGATATTTGTCATTACTGAAACCAGTATGCCACATTAAACCAAGGGCGGCTTGCAAAGTGGATCTTGTTCGATGAAGATTTGTTTTGAAATCAGCATCTGTTGTGACTGGAGTTACAGTAGTTGTGGTTGAACCAACGATCGATTTACTAGTAGATGTTTGAACCACTGTATAATTTGTATCGAAGTCTTCCTTTATAGAGAAAATTCCGTAGAGGATGGCTCCTGAAACACTGCCGTAAACACAAAAATGATTTGTGAAGTTCCAACGAATATCAAGCCCTCCGCGAAGACCTACAGCATCATATTCATTTTTCCCTTTAAAACGGCTTGTCCCGGAGGCTGATCCAACAACAAAAGTATCATTTATTTGATTAACAACGTCAGAAGTTGAACTTATGTTATAGTGTGATTCTGTTGTATGATGTAGGAAAGCGCCTCTAAGTCCCATATGAGGACGGAGTGTAAGATTTTTTGCTAAAAAGAAATTTCTTCCCAGCTCTAAATCAACTGTATTGTAAAGAAGTCTCCAGTTGGTTTGTGAGGAAGTTGCAGGGGATTGCAGTAGTAGTGGGGAGAACCCAGGCACTTGATACGCAAGAGTAGAGACTGTTGGGGCAGTAGAAACATTAGTGGGTACGACAGGGTTGAATTGGTTTGAAAGTGTAGTTGAGAGAGGACTAATATTTGGTGTCGGTCCAGAGTTGAGAGAACGGTGCGCTTTAGGACGAATCCAAGTCCAATTAAGGAGAATATCCCATTGATCCCTTTCTCCAAAAATCATGCCTACACCTAATTTAAAACCCGGTTCCCATTTGAAATCGAGATCCTTTTGCTTGAGGGTATCCGTGTAACTGGATGGAAGGGAAGCAGTTTGTACTAGGTTTCCGTTTGTTGCATTAGACGGGGTTGTAACAACTGCATTTTGTTGCAGAGCATAATCAAGACCATCCATATCGGCTTGCCAGTAGATAAAGGAACCTTGTAGTACAAATCTATCTGGGTTGTTATAGGGAGGCATTTTATCTCCTAAAGCAGGAGCCATTGTTTGCTGTCTTGAATTATCTGTAGATTGCTGTTTCATAGGTTGAGATGTGTTTTCATCTGCAGAAAGAGCAGAACCTGTAAGACTTAGTAATGCGGACGCGAATGCAATGCGCATGAATTTGTTCTTTGTATTCATTAGAAACCCCTTAGTTATTTGAGTTGACGCTTTTCAGCTTTAAACAAAGGTAACAAAATTTTTAATTTATACAAGTTTTTTCTTTAATTTATATCTCTTGAAAGTTGAGTTCACAAAATTTTTGTAAGAGAAGCAAGGGGGATCGATATAAAAATTGGAAAGGAGAATGCCATTCCAATTTTTATATCTTAAGAGAGTTATTTTGATTTTGGCTTGCGAGAGAATCTACTATCACCAGAAGGACGGTGTTTTGAAAAAGGTCGTTTTCCAAAGTTTGGATTCCCACCTGGTCTTCCAGAAGAGTTTCCTCTTTGCGGACCTCTAAATTGACGTCCATTGATAATAGGTTCTGCCTTGATAGTAGGATCAGGGTCATATCCAGCTATGATAACACTTGGAATTTCTTGTTTTAGAAGGCGCTCGATATCTCTTAGTAATTTGTGTTCATCTACACATACAAGAGAGATCGCTTCTCCTTCTTTACCTGCTCTACCAGTACGTCCAATACGGTGTACGTAATCTTCAGGGACATTTGGTAATTCAAAGTTAACTACATGCGGTAGCTCATCAATGTCTAATCCTCTAGCTGCAATATCAGTTGCTACAAGGACTCTCACTGTGCCTTGTTTGAAATCTGAGAGCGCTTTCGTTCTTGCTGCTTGGCTTTTGTTTCCATGAATTGCACAGGAAGTGATTCCATCCGTTGCTAATTGCTCAGAAAGTTTATTAGCGCCGTGCTTGGTACGCGTGAATACAAGTACTTGCTTCCAATTTTGTGATGTAATTAAAAACGAAAGAAGCGCTCGTTTGCGTTTATTATCTACAGGATAGACTACCTGAGAAATACGTTCCGCAGTGGTTGTAGTTTGGGCAACTTCAATGGTTTTAGGAGATTTTAGGATACCGTTTGCAAGATTTTTAATTTCATTTGAGAAAGTTGCGGAAAATAAAAGATTTTGCCTGTTTTTTGGTAGCAGAGCCAAAACTTTACGGATATCATGAATAAAGCCCATATCGAGCATACGGTCTGCTTCATCGAGAACTAAGATTTCAATTGAAGATAGGTCGATCGTTTTTTGTGATACGTGATCTAACAAACGTCCAGGTGTTGCAACAACGATATCGACTCCGCTGCGCAAACTTTTGATTTGAGAGTTGATGTTAACACCACCGAAAATCGTTGTAGATCGCATAGGCAAATATTTGCCGTATGTATTTACATTTTCTTGCACCTGAGCTGCAAGCTCGCGTGTAGGTGTTAAGATAAGAGCCCTTACAGTACGTCTACCATTATTTTTAGAGCTTGCAATCAAGCGCTGCAATAGTGGAAGAGTAAAACCTGCGGTTTTACCTGTTCCTGTTTGAGATTTAGCCATGATGTCGCTGCCCTCAAGAATAGAGGGTATAGCCTGCTGTTGTATTGGGGTAGGCTTAGTATATCCTTGTTCAGTAACGGCTCTAAGTAATTCCTCGAGCAAACCAAGGTCTTTGAATGACATAGTTTATATTCCTCTTGAACCCGTCCGCTTAAAGTCTATCGCAATAAGCTGGTCTTAGCCGAGAACAAATAATTATTATGATTAAGATGAACCCAAGAAGAATGAAGCATGCATAGACCTAGCATGCTAAAAACCTAATTAAGTTATACCGTATTTCCTCAAAATTTATGAAGAACGGGGGCGCTATGGGCCCCGTAAAGGTAAAAAAAGAGAGCTTTAGTTTATAAGAACTATTGTACCTGCCAAAGGACAGGTAGCTCTCCACTTATCGCACTTTCCCAGAGAGTATTCCAATTGCTTAGAGTACTTTGAGATCGATTGAGTAAACTTTTTTATTGATAAGGAGTCTTACAGGAGTGTAACTTCTGTAGCTTCAGGTCCTTTGCGTCCTGTTCCTTCTACGTATTCAACTTTTTGACCTTCGCGAAGTGAATGCGCGTCGCCAATGATGTTGCTTGTATGAACAAATAGATCCTTTCCACCGTTGTCAGGTGTGATGAATCCAAAGCCTTTTTGTGAATTGAAAAACTTTAATGTACCTTTTGATTTTGCCACTTTTACTTCCCCGTTTGTTTGTTTTACTGTCCTTAAAAATTCATAATAAGGATTTTTAAGTATTTTCTACACCTTTTATTACCTTACACTAGGATAAAGAGTATGAAAATGGTTTGATTATACAT
>JABEVM010000211.1 GCA_013041585.1 Chlamydiota bacterium | reverse complement strand
GAAAAACGAAAACTTTCTTAGCAACAACTTCTTCAACTTCCTCTAACAAACCTTCTTCTTTAAGAAAGTCATCAAAATTAGATCCAATATACTTATTTTTTTTCATACTCATCCTCTCCTAACTTCTTTTGCCCTTGTTAATGCTATCTCAAGGTCTTGCTGTGATGTCTTTTGAGTCTTCTTAATAAAGCCATGTAATAGAACCATTTGTTCTTCATGCATAATAAAAAGAACTCTTGCTATGGTATTTGATAGAGTGCTACGCACTTCCCACAATCCTTTTCCTAAGTTGCCAACTAAAGGCATCCCCAATGGCCACCCGGTTTGAACTGTTTTGATGTCTTCGCCAATTGTACGCCTTTCCCCTTTTTTGAGAGATTTCAACCATTCCCGAACTGGTTCTCGCCCACTTGCTTGTTTATAGAAATCGACTGAAATGATCTTCTTGGGCACTTCATCTATCATATACCCCATCCTTAACTTGATTTTACCAAATTTGGTACATTTTAGCAAAAAGGATAATTTTGCAGAACTACTAAGTAGTTAAAATTTATAAGATTATACTTTCTAAAATAGGGGGGCAGCTGGATACATTCAGAACTTTTAATTGGATAAAGGTAAGAGATCGACTCAAAAACTTACGCCAACAATCTATTAATAAACTCCTTCACCAGATTAACTTCTAAATCAGGATAAAAAATTCGAAAACCTAGAAGTGGTTCCAGCACGTGACGATGACTCCAAATATTACCTATATCTGAAGTTAGAAAAATATGCGCCCCACTTTTAAATGCAGAATCAAGATGTAGCCCATCGCGACGTTCTCGAGGACCATTGCCAATTATAGAATATATTTCTGAAAGTTTTTCACTCGCTTTATGATCTTCCCATGAGAAATGAGTATCTTTCAAAGACATATGAGAATCCCTCCATTGAGCTTGAGAAGGAGTAGCGAGTTCCCATTTTACATCTCCGCGCTTTTTTTGTGATTTGTGATCATAAGGTGAGAGTACAAATTTACAGCATTGATGAAGCTCTTTAAATCCTGTCACATTAGCACCACCATCCAGGTAGACAATCACTTGAGTGAGCATTGCAGTAAACAAGAATGGTTGAATAAAAAATTTACACTCATACAACTTACCTTCTAGCTATTCTACGATTTTCTTTTGAATCGAAGGAATTACTTCTTGAAGGTCACCTATAACGAGAAAGTCTTCATTTCCTAAGTAAGAGGGTTGCTGCAAATCTACTGCGATGATTTTACCATGCGGATTGCACTTCTTATACCATCCTAAAAAACCGTGATCATCATAGTTAAGCCCAATGCAAATAATGTAATCGAATTGAGCTAGGCATTCACATTCAATTTCCTCTCGTAAATGCTTTGCATCAATTCGATATGGATAAACACCACTTGCTTCATGAAGGCAATCCAAATTCTCAGTAAGTAAACGAACGTTTTTGAAAATGGCCAATTCCTTTAAAGCAATGTGAGCTTTAGTAGGAGCGCTAAAAAGACATGCTTTATGAAAGGCAAGAATTTTTGATGCAAATTCTCTTGGTTTTTCTAACGCATTTTCTAAGGAAAAAAGAAATTTTTCGCCAATTTCTAACCCTAATAAGTTATAAAGCTCATTCATTCCGGGAACACCGGAAGCAAGAGAAATCCCTGCTCCAGTATAAAAAAGAACATTCCGATTTCTAATAATCAGGGAAAGCTCATCCTGGCTGACATATCGAGGACTTGCATTTTCAAAAACTCTCCTATTCGTCACTATGTAGGAGTACTCATCAGGACGCCGCTCTTCTTGAAAACATTGAGGGATATTGATTTCCTCTGTACCGTTTGATTTAAGTTTATAAGAGAAGATAAACTGCTGCGATTCTCCATTTGTATTTTCAATGAATTTATTTTTAACTCGAGATACAAAATCGCTGTATATATCAGGTAAATTCCCTAAACATATCTCAAAGTATACTCCATCATTATCGCTGATAAAACGGAAATGGCTGGTCTCACCAAAATTCCAACGCATATTAAGAATCTTACTCTTTACCTCTTGTACTAGCAGTTCTGAGGAATAAAGATAGGGATTAGAAAAGTAGTTGTTTTGTGAATATATAGTAGATGGAAGATGAGCCAAGATAAGTAAAACAAAAATTAGATATGGTTTAAGCGATATGAAAAACAAACGATTTCCTCAAAGCATTTCAGTATTTAGCGATGCTTTTAATTTACGACCTTCTCGAAGTAATGTGTAGGCGAGGTTCATTAAATATGAAGGTGAATTGTCAGAATAATCTCCAAATTGTTTAATCAAAAATTCGTAGCTTAGATGATCATCGATCATTTCAGCAGATGAGTTTGAAGCAAAACATAAATTAAAAGCCGATATGATGATTGTAGAATATGCGATAAGCTTTGATTGATAGAATTTTTGCCAATCAATGCTTTCTATTTCTCTACCAAGGTACGTTTGCAGCAAAAGTTTTTCTAGCGTTGGATCGTATCCAGAAAACATCGAAAATAAAGCTAGATCATAAAACGGGTCATGGTAGTTTGCATCAGCCCAATCGATAAATTTTGCTTTTCCATTGATAATGAATAAATTACGAAGACAAAGATCCGAATGTGTATTCACTTTTTCGGTGGACAGCTTATTCAACACCTTGTAGGCGTCAATCATCATATTAATGGCTTCATCAAACTCAGGTTTTTTACCTACTTGACTGGTCAAAAAATCATATATGTTTGTGTAAAGAGGAATACAATCGTAATGGATCCATGCTTGAGCTTTCGAAGAATGTAGAGTTCTAAATGCATTTGCAACGCTGACGATGGCTTCTGAAGTATGTACTTGATCGAAGGTGGCTGTTCCTCCTTCTAAAAATTCCATGAGGACAAAGCTTTTGTCCTTGGCTTCATAATGGATTAGGGGACCAATTTCAAGCTGACTTGCAAGCTGTTGCATAAACAGCTGGGAATCTATTCTGGAATTCTCTCGTGAATAAAGTCGTAGAACGTATTTTTGGTTATTCACAGAGACAATATACTTCTCATCTTTGGAGAATCCGCCAAGTAATAATTTTGCAGTAATTTTACTTCGTTCAATAGTCGGAAAGCATTCCTTCAAAGCCATCTCTAAAGCAGTTGCAGAAAGATTTGCAGATAAACCCAAAAAAAGTAAAAAACTTCTAACAATATTCATGATTATTTCTAATGGCTTTCTTTGTCAAAATGGATATCTCTAAAAAGAGACCATTGTAAAAAGAGAATGGATAAAATACAAGACTCAGGCACGGCCTGTTTTGCCGAAAGCTTTTTTCCAGGTTCGACTTTGTAACAAAATTCAGAACTCTAAGTATTAAAATTAAACCACTACAAGTTCTTGTTCGGAGAATGGGGGCGGCTGGACTCGAACCAGCGGAACCCGAAGGTGAGGGATTTACAGTCCCTTGCAATTGCCGCTATGCGACACCCCCACAAAAAAGATGCTGGCGAAAGGAATTGAACCCTCAACCGTCCGATTACAAGTCGGGTGCTCTACCAATTGAGCTACGCCAGCAAAAGACGCAAGTCTTATAGCAAAATTACGCTTTTTGACTCAAGTATTATTTACAAGATTGGATTTACATCTTTGTCTTCAGGTTCATGCTTAGGAGGCGAAGGCTCTTGTATAGGATGAGCCGTTACATTGCGCTCAAAAAGAGACTTTACTTTTCCCATCGAGCTAGGTGTTTCCGTAATAGGTGTGGCATTGATTGCTTTATGAACAGTCTTTGCTTCACAACATTTTTTGAATTTCTTCCCGGAACCACAGGAACAGGGATCATTTCTACCTGGCTTATGCATGAGATCCTCTTTAAAAAATTGTGAAGTATCTTAACCAATAAACTGCATATCTGTCCACCTCTGGTCTTGCAGAGTATAAAAAAACAGACTATAATTGCTTCTTTTCATACTAAAATTCTTTTTTCCTATGCAACCTTTCTCTCCTTTTATCCCCGTAGCTAAGCCTCCATGGACAAGGCTTGGAAGAAAACTGGAAAGCATGTGCAGAAAAGCTCTCTTTGATTTCTCCCTTGTCAAAGATACAAAAAAAATTGCAATTGCCTTAAGTGGTGGGAAAGACAGCTTGACACTGCTTTTTTTAATCCATGCAATTTCCAGAAAAG